>JBFMAS010000626.1:0-15224 GCA_040755575.1 Thermodesulfobacteriota bacterium | reverse complement strand
GCCGACCCCGTCGAGCTCGAGGTCGAGCCTGGCGGCGCCGAGCGCGAACGCGCTCGGGTCCGGCCCCGCGAGCCAGAGCCCGTCGACGGTGACCTTGCCACGCACGGCGACGGCCGGTCCGTCGGTGGCGCCGGGCGCGACGTCGACCGCCAGGTCCGCGCCGGCGACGCCCGTCTGCACCAGCTCCGCGAGGGGAAGGTCGAAGGTGCGCGCGAACGCGGCTGCGTCGATGCGCTGCGCCGTCAGGCGGCCGTCGATCGAGAAGCCGCGCGTCATCCGTGCCGTGCCGTCGAAGGTCGCGGCCGACTCGTCGCGTCCGAGCCAGGCGCGCAGCGGCGACCAGTACGCGGCCGGGCCGAGGTTCTCGCCGGCGACGCTCGCCGGCAGGACGATCTCCGGCTCGGCGCCGACCACGTGCACGCGGGCGTACGGCGACGCGAACCGGCTCACGCCCCACGACCAGCGCTCGCCCTCGTCCGCCGCGGACGCGCGACGCCGGCGCTCCTCGGAGCGCGCGGGCTGCGCGGCCATGCCGTCGAACAGCGGGACCGGCGCGGTGATCTCCGGGCGGAGCGCGAGGCGCGCGCCGTGCAGCGTCAGCGTCTCGACGGCGACGCGCCGCCGGCGGAGGTCGATCGCGTCGACCTCCGCCTCGACGCGACGGATCGCGAGCGCGGGCTCGTCGAGCGCCGGCACGCGGACGGTCACCCTGCGCGCGCGCAGGCTGCCGCTCAGCACCTCGCGCCGCCCCGGATCGCGCTGGTAGTGGAGCTGGCCCGACAGGCGTCCGGCGAGCGCGCGGCCGCCCAGGCCGGGCAGGTACTCCTGCAAGCGCTCGAGCGGTACGTCCTTGACGCGCAGGAGCGCGTCCACGACGACGCCGTCCTCGCGCAGGTCGGACGTCCCGTCGATCCGGATGCGTCCCCCCTCGACGAGGACGTCGACGTGCAGGTTCGGCGCCCGCTTGAACGCGCTCGCGCGGCGCCGCAGCGTCGCGACCTCCGCGTCGCGGACGCCGAGATCGAGCGGCTTCGCGTCGTCGCCGACGCCGTGGACGCGCACGCGCGTGTCGCGCAGCAGGACCCGGCCGATCACGAAGCTCCAGCCCGGCGGCAGCTCCGGCGCGGCGTCGACGTGCAGCAGCCGGTCGAGGCTCGTGCCGCCGTCCGGCGAGCGCTCGAGCTCTATGCGGGCCGACTCGAGCGCGACCTCGCGCACGACGAGCGAGCGGTGGAGCAGCGGCAGCCACTGCAGGTCGAGCCGGACGCGGGACGCGACGATCGCGGGATCCGGCTCGTCCTCGTGCTCCGCCGGCACCGGTGCGCCGGGGCGTTGCACCCTGACGTTGCCGAGCGTGACCACGGCGTCGATCGGCGCGAAGCTCACGTCGCCGACCTCGACGCGTGCGCCGAGCGCCCGCGTCAGGCGCTCCTCGACGAGCGGGCCGACGACGAGCGGCAGCGCGATCCGCAGCGCAACCAGCAGCGCGAGCACCGATAGCCACCACGTCCAGCGCCGGTGGCGACGGTGCCGCGCGCGCTCGTCGGCGGACACCTGCCCTGGCTCGGTCGGTGGCGCTGCGTCGTCTGTGAGGTCCGCGGAGGCAGGAGAAGCGTGATCCTGCAAAGCACCACGATCGTATCCCCGACCGACCGGGAGACAAGCGGGTTGGAGCGATATCTCGTGCGCGTCGAGCGGCTCGGGCTCAGCGCGGCTCCGCGCCGTCGGCGGCGGGCTCGGGCTCCTCTTCCTCTTCCTCTGCCTCGCCGGAGGGACCGCCGTCGGTCGCGCCGACCGCGATCGCCGTCCCGGTCGCCGCCGACGGCTTCTTGACGGCGCCCGGCTTCTCGGGCGCGCGCCCGTACAGCTCCGCCATCTCGGCGAGGCGGCCGACGTGCCAGTCGGTGATCGTGCCGGGGCGGAAGCGCCACTGCCAGTTGCCCGAGGGACGGCCGGGGTAGTTCATGCGCGCCTCGGTGCCGAGGCAGAGCACGTCCTGCATCGGGACGATCGCGGTGTCGGCGACGGAGCCCATCACGCCGCGGATGAAGTCGAAGGCGATGTCCTCGCCGCTGCGTGCGAAGTAGCGCTGCGCGTTCGAGCGCTCCTCCTGCGTCGTGTTGTGGAACCAGCCGACGGTGGTGTCGTTGTCGTGCGTGCCCGTGTAGGCGACGCAGCGCTTCGGGTAGTTGTGCGGCAGGAAGGGGTTCGTCGCGTCGCTGTCGAAGGCGAACTGCAGGAGCTTCATTCCCGGCAGCTCGAACGCGTCGCGCAGCTCCTCGACGTCGGGCGTGATCGCGCCGAGGTCCTCGGCGATGATCGGCAGGTCGCCGAGCGCGTCGCGCGCGGCCTGCAGGAGCTGCGCCCCCGGGCCGGGGCGGTAGCGGCCCTTCACCGCGGTCTTCGCGCGCGCCGGGATCTCCCAGTAGCGCTGGATGCCGATGAAGTGGTCGATGCGCAGGATGTCGACCTCGGCGAACATCATGCGCAGGCGCTCCATCCACCAGGCGTAGCCCTCCCTCGCCAGCACGTCCCAGCGGTAGAGCGGGTTGCCCCAGAGCTGGCCCGTCGCGCTGAAGTAGTCGGGCGGCACGCCCGCGACGACGGTCGGCTTGCCGTCGTCGTCGAGGAAGAACAGCTCGCGGTGCGCCCAGACGTCGGCGCTGTCGTAGGCGACGAAGATCGGGATGTCGCCGATGATGCGCACGCCCGCCCGGTTCGCGTAGCGCCGGAGCTCGGCCCACTGGCGGAAGAACAGGAACTGCGCCAATTTGTGCTTGAAGATCGAGCCGGCGTGCTCCTCGCGCGCGGCCGCGAGCGCCTGCGGATCGCGCCGCGCGAGCGGACGCGGCCACGTGCTCCACGTCCGGAGCTCGTTCTCCTCCTTGAGCGCCATGAAGAGCGCGAAGTCGTCGAGCCAGTGCGCCTGGGCACGGCAGAAGGCGTCGAAGTCCGGTGCCAGCACGGCGCCCGGGTGGCCGTGGAAGCGCTGCGCGGCCCGCTCGAGGAGCGCCATGCGGTGCGGGATGACGGCCGCGTAGTCGACGCGCTCCTCGGCGAAGCCCGGCGGGTCGCGCAGGTCGTCCTCGCCCAGCAGACCCTCGTCGACCAGCCCCTCGAGGCTGATCAGCAGCGGGTTGCCGGCGAAGGCGGAGAAGCACTGGTAGGGCGAGTCGCCGTAGCCCGTCGGCCCGAGCGGGAGGACCTGCCACAGCGTCTGTCCGGCGCGCACCAGGAAGTCGACGAACAGCTTCGCCTCGGCGCCGAGGTCGCCGATGCCGTGCCGGCCGGGCAGCGACGTCGGGTGGAGGAGGATGCCGCTCGCGCGCTGCTGGATCTTCTTCAAAGCGGGAGCCCTCTCGCTGCAAAGCGGGGCGTCAGCTGCCGAAGCCGCCTTGCGCCTGCCATTCGGCGATCTGCCGTCGTGCAAAGTCGAGGCCAGCGGCGACGATGCGCTCGAGCGCGGTCCACTCGAAGCTGCCGAAGGTCGCGACCGGCGGGCTGAGATAGAGGTCGACCTCGTGGCGCAGCCGCTGCGACAGCGACAGGCTCGCGACCAGCGTCGTGCGCTCGAGGATCGCGAAGATCGTGGCGGAGCGCGGCCTGCCGGCGCCGAGCGGGTTCAGGTAGTCGCGCAGCATCTGCCACGGCGACGGCATGTCGCCGTAGCCCGGATCGATCGTCAGCGCGCCCGGCGACGCCACGTCGACGGCGATCGTGCGCCCGTTGCCGAGGACGCGCATCACGTCCGCCGGCAGGTTGTTCAGCACGCCGCCGTCGACCAGCAGGTCGCCGTTGTCGATGCGCAGCGGCGGCGCGATCCCCGGGATCGAGATGCTCGCGCGTACGCCGAGCGCGAGCGGGCCCGAGCGGTGCACGTGCAGCTCCGAGCGCGACAGGTTGGTCGAGCAGCAGAAGTACTCGAGCCACAGGTCCTCGATGCGGCGGTCGCCGAACATCCGCTCGAGGATGCGCATTCCGGTGCGTCCGGAGACCAGCGCGAACACGGGCAGGGTCAGGTCCCAGAGCGGGTTGCGCTCCTGCCAGAGGCGGTTGAGCTCCATCATGCCGCGCGGGTCGACCCCGGACGCGTACTGTGCGGCGATGACGGCGCCCATGCTGGTGCCGCCGAGGCGGTCGATCGGGATGCCGGCCTCCTCGAGCGCCTGGATCACGCCGATGTGCGCGAAGCCGCGCGCGCCGCCGCCGCTCAGCACGAGGCCGACCGCCTTGCCCTCGAGCCGGCGCGCGAGGCGGGCGAAGTCGCGCCGCGAGCCCGAGCGCAGGTGGTGGTGCGCGGCGAACGGACGCAGCGCGAGCCAGTCGGCGGTCGCCCGCGGCGAGCCGCCGTCCGGCTCGTGCAGCAGGACCAGGTCCTCGCGCGCCTCGCCACGGTCGGGGCCGTGCAGGACGTTCTCGATGACGCGCGCCGCGTCGGCGGGCCACGCGCTCGCACGGGCCAGCAGCAGGGCGCGATCGGCTTGACGCAGGCAGCGCCGCGACCACGCGGGCTTGTCCGCCGCACCGCAGTAGACGACGAAGCGCGCAAGCGCCTCGCGCTCGTCGAGCCAGCCGGTCACGAGCGCGTTCCTCGGGTCCCGCTGCGGGATCTGCGACGCACCGGCGAACAGCGCACGGTCGACCGTCTCGGCGTCGATCAGCAGCGCGTCGCCGTCGCCGCGCAGGCACTCGACGAGCTGTGCGACGAACGACCCGACCGGCGCGCCCGGCTCGAGCGGCACGACGGCGATCGTCGTGATGCGGCCCTTCTGCGCGGGCACGTTCGAGCGCCGCACCCACAGCGCGAGCATGCGGATGAGCTGCACCATCGCCTGCGGGTGCTGCGTGAGCAGGCGGTCGAAGCGCGCGCGCGTCAGGCGGGCGAGGTCGGTGTCGCGCACGGCGCGCACGGTCGCCGAGCGCGGCTCGGCGGTCAGCACGGACAGCTCGCCGACGTTCTCCCCGCGCCCGACCTCGCGGATCACGACCTCGCTGCCGTCGTCGCGGACCAGGTTCACGCGCAGCCTGCCGCTCACCACGATGTAGAGCGCGTCGCCCCGATCGCCCTGGCGGAACAGCGTCTCGCCGCCCGCGACGTGGACCCACTCGAGTGCCTCGACCACCTCGTCGAGCGCGTCGTCGCCGAGGCCGCCGAACAGCTCGGTCGAGCGCAGGAACGCCCGCGCATCCGCAGGCGGAGGCAGCGACGGCGCCGTCATGGCGGCGGAATGATGTCATGACGAGCGGGCCGTCGTGAAGCGTTTGCCACCTGCTCGCGCGGACGAGACTCAGAGGCTCGCATAGATCGCGTCGAGCAGCGCCCGGTTGCGCGGGTTCTGCCAGCGCGGCCCCATGTCGTTCATCACGTAGCCCAGCGCGAGGTCGGCGTCGGGGTCGCAGAAGCCGAGCGCTCCGCCCGAGCCGAAGTGCCCGAAGGCGCGCGGGTTCGGGCCGAGCGGGCGCTCCGGCTGGGTGAGCTGGAAGCCGAGGCCGAAGCGGGACGGCCGCTCGAGGACCAGGTCCATCCCCGCGGAATGCTCGACGAGCGCCTGCTCGAGCGTCTCCCGGGCGAGGACGTGCACGCCGTCGAGCGGGCGTCCGTGGCGAAGTCCCGCGGCGAGCGCCGCGTAGACGCGCGCGATGCCGCGCGCCGTCGCGTGCCCGTTGGCCGACGGGATCTCGGCGAGGCGCCAGGCCGGCGTGTTCACCCAGCCGTTCTCGCCCGACAGCCCCGGCGGGTTGAAGTACGCGCAGTACCGGAGCGCGGCGTCGTCCGGCAGCGCCGCCGGATCGGCGGGTGCCAAGGGCAGCTGCGCGTTCCAGCGAAAATCCGCGATGCGGCCGTGCTCGCTCCGCGGGACGCCGATCATGACGTCGGCCTCGAGCGGGCCCGCCACCTGGTCGCGCAGGAAGGCGCCGACCGACCTGCCGCTCGCGCGCCGCACCGCCTTGCCGACCAGGAAGCCGAAGGTGTTGACGTGGTAGCCGTGCGCCGTTCCGGGCGGCCACCACGGCGCTTGACGCTCGAGCGCGCCGGTCATCGCGGCCCAGTCGAGCATCGCGGCGGCCGGCAGCGGCGCGCGGAGCGCAGGCAGCCCCGCGCGGTGCGCGAGGACGTGGCGCAGGGTCACCTGCTCCTTGTCCGCGCCGGCGAACGCGGGCCAGACGCGTGCGAGCGGTGCGTCGAGGTCGAGCCGTCCCTGCTCGACGAGGCGCAGCGCGCAGATCGTGACGAGCGCCTTCGTCACCGAGAACACGTTGACCAGCGTGCTCTCGCGCCAGGGCGTGCCGTGCGCCGGGTCGGCGGTTCCCGCCCAGAGGTCGACCACGACGCGTCCCTCGACGACCAGCGTCACCGCGGCGCCGAGCTCGCCGTGCAGGGCGAAGTTGCCGGCGAACGCGTCGCGTACGGCGCGGAAGCGCGCGTCGCAGCGACCCTCGATCGCCGGTACGTCGGCCGGCACGTGCCGGGGCGCGTCGCTCACGCGCTCCTCGATAGCCGCAGCGCGCCGGTGAGAGAAGCGGCGCCCTATGCGCTGACGGTCGTGCCCGTGCCGAGGGTGTCCTCGAGCCCGAGCGTGCGGCAGGTCGAGGAGGTCGGCACCTCGTTCAGCGCCGGCGCCGTGCCGAGCAGGCGGTCGCCGCCGAGCATGGTGACGCCGAACCAGTAGTGCTCGTTCTTGCAGTGGTGCAGCCGGTGGTTGCGCCACAGGCGGTCGTAGAGGAACGAGGTCGGCCGGTAGCGTGTGTGCACCAGGTAGTGCACCCACTCGTAGTGCAGCGTCAAGACGAAGAACGCCGACAGGCCGGTGAGGGCGAGCGGCAGCGTCGGGGCGAGCGACGTCCAGAGCAGGACCTGCAGCGGGATCGCGTACAGGAAGACGTGCGAGGGGATGAACAGGATGTCGATGTTCCACGGGTCGCGGTGGTGGCGGCGGTGCGAGCGCGGCACCGGGAAGTCGAGCGTGCGCCCGAAGACCGTGACCGGCTTGTAGTGCAGGACGAAGACGTGGATCAGCCACTCCTGCAGCGGCCAGAAGGCGAGGATCGCGACGACGATCGCCGCGTCCCACCACGACCAGTCGCCGAGCGCGAGCCGCAGGCCGAGCGTGACCGCGCTCGCCGCGGACAGCACGCGCGGGCTCAGGTAGCGGAAGAAGCAGCGCGCGGCTGCCGGCAGGGTGTTCGGGCTCTCGTCGACCGTCATGCGAGGTCTCCCTTCGGTGCGCGCCCGGCCTCGAGCAGCTCGGCGGCGGCGAGCAGCCGCTCCTCGCCGCGGTGCGTGAGCGCACGCGCGAGGCGCTCGGCGCGCCTCGCGTCGCGGCGCCGCACGGCGTCGGCGATCGCCGCGTAGCTGCGCAGGTCGCGCAGCTCGTCCTCGAGCACGCCGGTCAAGAGGTCCATGCACTTCTCGTAGGTCCGGCGCAGCGAGTTGTAGACGAGGCGGTAGGCGACGTTGTCGGTGCCGTCGACCAGCGCCGACCAGAACTCCATCGCGAGCGACTGCAGCACCCGCGCGTCCGCGCTCGCTGCACGCATGCGCTCGACGATCGGCGCGAGCGCGTCGGCGACGCGCTCACCGCCGCGCTGCGCGGCGAGCCGAGCGATGTCGGGCGCGAGGGCCGAGCGCATCTCGACCACGCTGCGCACGACCTTCGCGTCGAAGCCGTCGTCCGTGACGAGCAGGTCCGACAGCAGCTCGAGCCCCGCCGAGGCGCGGTAGTCGAGCACGCGCGACGCGCCGCCGTGCTGCACCGAGACGAGCCGCGCCTGCGCGAGCCGCTTCAGCGCCTCGCGCACCGCGCCGCGGTTCACGCCGAGCGCCTCGCACAGCGCGCGCTCGGCGGGCAGGCTCGCCCCGGCCTTCATCTGGCCGGTGACGATGTGCGCGCGGAGCTGGTCGAAGACGGCATCCGACAGGGACTGCTTGCGGACGGGCTTGAGCACGTGTGCGTCATAGCGGCGTGTCGTCTGGTGGTCAACTGGTATGACCAGTTTTTGGCGGTCTCGTGTCGGCTTTCGTGCCCGCGCATCCCCGTCGGAGGGAAGGGAAGGAAACGGAAGGCCCCCCGCAGCCGCCTCGCCCACCGCGCCCTGCCGGCGCGCGCTCGGCTTCGTCGCGCGGCGGTGGGGACCGCGGCTCCCGTGCCGCGGCTACACGCCGCCGCACGGACCCGGACGTCGTGCGAGCGAACGCCCTGCGAAGGATCCGATGCAGGTAAGCCGTGCCGGCGCACGGCGTCGCCACCGGCCGGTCGAGCGCGAGAGGCGGCGGCGGCACGCAGCGGTGGGCGAGGTGGTGGCGGGGCTCCCCTTTCCCCAAAGTACCTGCGTGGAGCCGGCGTGCGGTTCGACGCCCGGAGCGCGCGCGGGTTCCCCTCGGCGGCGTCCGCGCGAGGCAGACGGCTCGGGAACGCGGGAGAGGGCTGTCAGCCGTCGGAGCGACTTTCTGGGAGCCGTCGAGTACTGGCATTCTCCCGGCGGACCAACGGCGACCGGAGCGGAGACGGCTGACTGCCCTCTCCCGCGCGCTCGAAACGCAACGCGCATCCGCGCGTCAAGCACCTACGCCGAGATCCGCAAGCGACAGGTCCAGCAGCGACGACACCACCAGATCCGCAGCAGCCAAGCGCGCCGGCTCCATCCCCGGGTACGGCACCGCGACCACCTGCATGCCCGCCGCGCGCGCCGCGGCGATGCCCGACGGCGCATCCTCGAAGACCAGACAGGTCGCCGGGTCGGCGCCGAGCTCGCGGGCGGCGACCAGGAAGATGTCCGGCTCCGGCTTGCCGCGCGCGATGCGCGGGTCGTCGCCGACCACGACCGCCGAGAAGAGCCGGAACCACGCGCCGTGACGGGTCGTCTTGAGCTCGAAGAAGCGGCGGCTCGAGCTCGTCGCCACCGCCTGCGGGACGCCGCGCTCGTGCAGCGCACGCGTCAGCTCGACGGCGCCCGGCATGGGCTCCGCCGCGGGCATCAGCGCCGCGAGCAGCTCCTCGCGCTCGAGCAGGTACTCCTCGGGCGTGATCGGCAGGTCGAGCGCGGCGACCAGGTAGCGCGCCGACTCGATCGCGGGGCGGCCCACCATGTGGCTCTTGACGGACCAGTCGAACACCTTGCCGAAGCGCCCGACGATCTGCTGCGTCACCTCGGTGTAGAAGCACTCGGTGTCGAGCAGCAGGCCGTCCATGTCCCAGATGACGTGCCGGACCGGGCGTGGCAGGCGCATGCGGCAGCGCTTGCACGCGAGCACGCGAGCCGCAAGCATGCCGCGTCACCAGGAGGGAACCATGCGACGATCGGGCGCGGCCACCGCGTTGCTCGTGGCGTCAATCTGCTTCGGTATCGGATGCTCGGACGCGGACCGTTCGCCCGAGCTGCTGGTCGGCGTCGCACGGCGCGACATCACGCCGAGCGCCGCAACCGCGCCGCCCGACGGCACGGTGTACCTCGGCGGCTACGGCTTCGGTCCGGAGCGGCCGTCGACCGGCGTCCTGGCGCCGATCTTCGTGCGCGCCTTCGTCGTGAGCGGCGAGGGCGGGACGGTCGCGTTCGCGGAGAACGAGACGCAGGGGGCGTTCGCCGCGTATCGCTCCGGACCCTACGGGGCGATCGACGTCGCCGCGGCCGTCGAGCAGGCGACCGGCGGTGCGATCGCACGCACGAGCGTCATCGTCGGCTCCGACCACAGCCACGCGGGCCCCGACACGACCGGCGTCTGGGGCGGGCTGCCGGACACGTACCTCGAGTTCCTGCGCGAGCAGACGGTGGGCGCGATCCTCGACGCGTACGCCGCGCGCCGCCCGGCACGGCTCTGGACCGGCGGCGTCGACGCGACGGACCTCATTCGCAGCCAGTTCGACGAGCCGCCGAACGACCAGGTCGACGGCGAGCTGCGCGTGCTTGTCGCGACGGACCCGGGCGGCGACCCCACGCGCCCGTTCGGCCTGCTCGTCAACTACGCGGCGCACGCGACCGTCATGGGCGGCGGCAACACGCTCGTCTCGGGCGACTGGCCGGCGGTGGTGGCGGGCTCGCTCGAGCGCGGCCTCGGCGTCGAGACGGCGCTCGTCATGGTCGCGGACGTCGGCCGGACGCAGCCGCGCGACGGCGACGTGCCCGGCGACACCGACGTCGAGAAGCTGGAAGCGTACTCGGCCGTGGTCGAGCAGCGCGTGCTCGACGCGGTCGCGGCGGCAACCCCGCGCGAGGGCGCGACCGTCGCCGCGACGCAGCTCTTCCTGCGCGAGCCGTACGCGAACCCGTTCTTCCCGCTGTCGTTCCTCGGCGAGCAGATCTCGCGCGACGACTCGCCGCCGTGGCTCGAGGGCGAGACCGTCGGCACCGTCGTCTCGGCGGCGCGCATCGGCGACCTGCTGCTGGTCGCCATCCCCGGCGAAGGCTATCCGGCCATCCAGCGCACGCTCGAGCAGAGCGTCAGCGCGGACGAGCACTTCGTGTTCGGGCTCGCGAACGACCAGCTCGGCTATCTCATCGCACCCGAGAGCGGCTACCCGCAGGTCGCCGCCGCCGCGCCCGACAACGACAACGCGATCTTCAACGTCAGCCCGAAGATCGGCGACCACGCCGCGTGCACCGCGCTCGCCGCCGCGCGCGGTCGGCTTCGAGGTGGCGGAGGATCCGGACTACTGCGCGCCGTACGCCGCGGAGGATCGGACGTTGCCGTTCTGAGCGGCGTGGACCGATGACCCAGCTCGTCGCCCTCGTCGCCGCCACGATCGCGATCGACGGGCTGGTGTGGGGTGCGGCGGGCTACCTCCTGTTCCGCCTCCTCGGCGGGCGGCGTCGCTGGTGGGTCGGCATCGTCGCTACGGTCGCGGCGCGGCTCGCCGAGCAGGCGCTCGTCTTCCTGCCGCTCCTGCGTCTGCTCGACCTGCGCGTCGGCGACGAGCACATGGCGTGGCTGCTCAGCACCGACCGCCTGGTGGACCTGCTCACCTTCGACCCGCTGTCCGACGTGCCGCTCACTGCGCTCGCGACGGTCCTCGGCTTCCTGCTCGCGGGCCTGCTCGACGAGCGACGAGAGCGGCGGGCCGTGGCGCGCGGCGAGGGGAGCCGCTAGCCTCGGGACGTTGTCCCCGTCGCTCGATTCCCTCGCTCGCCGCTTCGCGGCCGTCGCGCCGCGCGCGGGGTTCTGGTCGCTGCGCGCCGTCGAGGAGCGCAACGACCACCTCGCCGTCCGGCGCGGCATCGTGCAGCCGCCGCGCACGGGCCTCGACCTCGGCGTCATGGTCACCGTCACCGCGGACGGCGGCATCGGCTACGCCGCGACCTGCGACGTGAGCGACGCCGGGCTGCGCCGCGCGGGCGAGCAGGCCCGCGCCTGGGCGGCGAGCAGCGGGCGCAACGGCCTGGTCGACCACTCGTGCATTGCGCGCATCGCGTGCGAGCCGGTGCGCGGCACGTACGCGAGCATCGTGCGCCGGCCGTGGGGCGAGACGTCGCTCGCCGACAAGGTCGACCTGCTGCGCGAGCAGTGCGCGCGCTTGAAGCGCGACGAGCGCATCGTCGACTGGTCGTCCGCGCTGTGGCGCACCGAGAGCACGACCGTCCTCGTCACGAGCACCGGCAGCGACATCCGCCAGACGTTCCACTGCGTGCTGCCGATGCTGAGCGCGACCGCCGCCGCGAACGGCGAGTCGGTGACGCGCAGCTTCGGCGGCCACCACCAGGCGCGCCAGGGCGGCCTCGAGGTGCTCGACGACACCGGCTTCACGGGCGCCGCACCGCGCATCGCCGAGCAGGCGCTCGAGCTGCTCGCGGCGCCCGACTGCCCGACGGCGACCCAGGACCTGCTGCTCGCCCCCGACCAGATGATCCTGCAGATCCACGAGTCGATCGGCCACCCGCTCGAGCTCGACCGCATCCTCGGCGACGAGCGCAACTACGCCGGCACGAGCTTCGTCACCCCGGACATGTTCGGCACGTACCGCTACGGCTCGGAGCTGCTGAACGTGATCTTCGACCCGACGCGCGAGGGGCAGCTCGCGAGCTACGCCTTCGACGACGACGGTACGCGCGCCGAGCGCACCTGGATCATCCGCGACGGCATCCTGCTGCGTCCGCTCGGCGGCGCGCTGTCGCAGGCCCGCGCCGGGCTGCCGGGCGTCGCGAACGCGCGCGCCAACGGCTGGAGCCGGCCGCCGATCGACCGCATGGCGAACCTGAACCTCGAGCCCGGCACCTCGAGCTTCGCCGACATGGTGCGCGCCGTCGAGCGCGGCGTCTACATGGAGAGCAACTGCTCGTGGTCGATCGACGACTCGCGCAACAAGTTCCAGTTCGGCTGCGAGTGGGCGCGCCTCATCGAGCACGGCGAGCTGCGCCACGTCGTCAAGAAGCCGAACTACCGCGGCGTGTCGGCGAGCTTCTGGCGGAGCCTCGCGATGGTCGGCGACCCGAGCACGGTCGAGATGCTGGGCACGCCGTTCTGCGGCAAGGGCGAGCCCAACCAGGTGATCCGCGTCGGGCACGCGTCGCCTGCGTGCCTGTTCCGCGGCGTCGAGACCTTCGGAGGTGCTTGACGCGATGCGCGACCACTTCGAGGACCTCGCGCGCGCGGCGGGCGAGCTGCTGCGCGGCGGCGAGAGCTTCGACCTCGGCCTCGCGGCCGAGGAGTCGGACTTCGTGCGCCTGAGCCGCGGCGCCGTGCGTCAAGCCGGGACCGTCACGCAGCGCACGCTGACGGTCGACCTCGCCGAGGGACGCCGCCACGCCGCCGGCACGCTGACGCTGTCCGGCGACCTCGCGGCCGACCGGGCGCGGCTCGCCGACCTCATGCTCGAGCTGCGCGAGCAGCGGGCCGCGCTGCCCGAGGACCCGTGGCTGCTCCATCCCGACGAGGTCTCGTCGAGCGAGCGCACGCTCGCGGGACGCCTGCCGGAGCGCGCCGAGGCGCTCGAGCGCCTGCGCGAGGCGGGCGAGGGCCGCGACCTGGTCGGGCTCTATGCCGCCGGACCCGTGCACGTGGGGTTTGCGAGCTCGCGCGGGCAGCGCTGCTGGTTCACGCAGGCGAGCTTCAACCTCGACTGGAGCTTCTATCTCGACGGCGACCGTGCGGTGAAGGCGAGCTACGCGGGGCTCGACTGGCGTCCGCAGGAGCTCGCGCGCAAGGTGGCGGACGCGACGCGGCAGCTCGAGGCGCTCGCGCGTCCGACCCGCCGGCTCGCGCCCGGGCGCTACCACGTCGCGCTCGCGCCGGACGCGGTCGCGGAGCTGCTCGGGCTCCTCGGCTGGGGCGGCTTCAGCCTGCGCGCGCTGCGCACCAAGACGAGCCCGCTCGTCCGCATGGCGGACGAGGACGAGCGGCTGCACCCGGCGGTGACGCTCGTCGAGGACACGGCGGCCGGCCTCGCGCCCGACTTCCAGGAGCAGGGCTTTCGCCGCCCGCCGCGCGTGCCGCTGATCGAGCGGGGCGTGTGGCGCGGCTCGCTCGTCTCGCCGCGCTCGGCGGCCGAGTTCGGCGCGGCGTGCAACGGCGCGTCGGCGGACGAGGCGCCGCGATCGCTCGACATGGCGGCGGGCGACGTGCCGTCGAACGAGCTCGTGCGCCGGCTCGGCACGGGCATCCTGGTGAGCAACCTGCACTACCTCAACTACTCGGACCGCGTGCAGTGCCGCGCGACCGGCATGACGCGCTTCGCCTGCTTCCAGGTCGAGGGCGGGGAGGTCGTGGCGCCGATCGGCGTTCTGCGCTTCGACGACACGATCTACCGGATGCTCGGCCGGAACCTCGCCGGCCTCACGGCCGAGCGCGAGACGATCCTCGACCCGCTCACCTACGGGGGCCGATCGGTCGCCAGCATGCGGGTGCCGGGCGCCTTGATCGCGGACGTGGCGTTCACGCTGTGACGGCCTCGCCGGCCGCATCGCGTGTGGCCAGCGCGGCCGGCAGCAGGTAGAACGGCCGGGGCTCCCGGCGCGGAGCATCGAGACCAGGAAGGAAGACCAGGAAGGAAACGGTAGTGGAGCGAGAATCGTCCTCTCGGAGACGCGCGTGCGCGGCCGTGCTCGCGGGCGCGCTGCTGCTCGGCTCGACGGCGCAGGCGGCGGTCATCAACCGCATCGTCGCGACCGTCGACGGCGAGCCGATCACCTCGTACCAGGTCGACGCGTTCATCCTGACGAACGTGCGCGGCGCCGACCCGTCGACCGTGAGCGAGAGCGACCGCAAGAAGGTCCTCGACATGCTCATCAACGACATGATCCTCGAGCTCGAGAGCTCGAAGCTCGGCGTCGGGGTGAGCAACGACGAGGTCAACGCCTACATCGAGCAGATCAAGAAGCAGAACAACCTCGACGACGCGAAGCTCGCCGCCGCGCTCGAGCAGCAGGGCCTCACGATGGACAGCTACCGCGCGCAGGTGAAGAAGGAGATCCAGCGCAGCCAGCTCCTCGCGCGCAACGTCCGCTCGCAGGTCAACATCACGCCGGAGCAGATCCAGAAGTACTACGACGAGCACAAGGACCAGTTCTCGGACGCCGACGCCGTCACCGTGCGGCACATCTTCTTCATGGTGCCGCAGCAGGGCGGCCAGGAGGCGGTGGAGCAGCTGGGCGAGAAGGCGAAGCGGGCGTACGAGCGCCTGCAGAAGGGCGAGCCCTTCGAGAAGGTCGCGCGGGACATGTCGGAAGGCCCCGACGCGGGCCAGGGCGGCCTGCTCGGCACGATGAAGCGCGGCCAGATGCGGCCCGAGCTCGAGCAGGTCGCGTTCTCGCTGCGCGAGGGCCAGTTCAGCCAGCCGGTCCAGAGCCCGTACGGGCTGCACATCCTGTACGTCGAGGACCGCCAGCTCGGCAGCAGCGTCCCGTTCGAGGAGGTGCAGGAGAAGATCCGCGAGCGGCTCTACGCGCAGGCCGTCGAGCAGCGCTTCCAGGAGTGGGTGACGGAGGACCTGCGCAAGGGACACTCCGTGGTGATCAAGTAGCGCCGCCGGCTCAGGCAAGGATGCAACCGCCGCGGGCAGCGACACTCGCCGTCACGCTCGGCGACCCGGTCGGCGTCGGGCCCGAGGTCGCGCTGCGCGCCGTGCGCGGCCTGCTCGGCGCCGCGCGCCGCAGGCAGGCGGCGCCGCGGATCGTGCTGCTCGGCGATCTGCAGGCGACGCGCGACACGGCCGAGCGGCTCGGGATCGGCGTCGAGCTCGTGCCCGTGACGCGCGAGGACCTCGGGCGCGGCGTGCCGCCGGCGGCGGGCGGCGCGC
>JBFMAS010000625.1:0-4208 GCA_040755575.1 Thermodesulfobacteriota bacterium | reverse complement strand
CCGCGGCGAGGAAGCGCAGGAACTCGCGGCGGGGAAGCGCGCGACCCGTTCCGGGCGGGGGAGCGATCTCGAGGAAGCGCGCACGGCTCATCGGCCCGGAGCGCTAACACGACGGCTCGAGGCGCGGAAGCGCTTTCACGTCACGCGCAATCCCGCTACACCGGCGGACGCCGATGAGTCTCCCTCTCGTCGCCATCGTGACGCTGGTCGTGCTCGCGCTCGGCTATACGTGGTACGGGCGCTTCGTCGCCCGGCAGTACGCGCTCGACGACGCGCGCGGCACGCCGGCCGTCACGATGGAGGACGGCGTCGACTTCGTGCCGACCCGCCGCTTCTACCTCCTCGGCCAGCACTTCAGCGCGATCGCGGCCGCAGGTCCGATCGCCGGTCCGATCCTCGCCTGCCTGCAGTTCGGCTGGCTGCCGTGCCTGCTGTGGATCGGGCTCGGCGTCGTCTTCATCGGCGCGGTGCACGACTTCTCGGCGCTGGTCGCGTCGGTACGACACCAGGGACGGTCGATCGCCGAGATCGTCAAGCTCACGCTCGGCCCGCGGGCCTGGCTCGCGATCATGGTGTTCATCTGGATCGCGCTGGTCTACGTGATCGTGGCGTTCGCCGACATCACGGCGAGCAGCTTCGTCGGCGGCGGCGAGGACCTGGCGGGCAGCGAGCTCTCCTTCCACCCCGGCGGCGCCGTCGCAGCGGCGAGCGTGATGTACCTGCTGCTGTCGATCGTCATGGGCTCGATCGACCGCTGGCTCCACCCTCCGCTCTGGCTCCTGACCGTCGTCTTCGTGCCCGCGACGCTCGGCGTGGTGTGGCTCGGGACGCAGATCTCGACCTGGATCCTCCTCCCCGCGCAGACCTGGGCGCTGCTGATCCTCGCCTACTGCTTCGTCGCCTCGCTGACGCCCGTCTGGTGCCTGCTGCAGCCGCGCGGCTACCTGGGCGGCTTCGTGCTCTACCTCGCCCTCTTCGTCGGCACGGTCGGCATGTTCTTCGGCGGCTTCACGATCGAGCAGGAGGCCTTCAAGACCTGGCACGCGCCGGGAGCGACCGGCGCGCTGTTCCCGTTCCTCTTCGTCACCATCGCGTGCGGCGCCTGCTCGGGCTTCCACGGCCTGGTCTGCTCCGGGACGACGTCGAAGCAGATCGCGAAGGAGTCCGACTGCAAGCCGATCGGCTACGGCGCGATGCTGCTCGAGGCGTTCGTCGCGCTGATCGCGCTCGCGACCGTGATGATCGTCGCGACGGGAGACACGGTCGGCAAGGCGCCGGGGACGATCTACGGTGCCGGCCTCGGACGCTTCCTCGCCGGGATGATCGGCGAGGAGCACCTGCTCTTCGCCACCACGTTCGGTGCGATGGCCTTCTCGACCTTCGTCTTCGACACGCTCGACGTCAGCACGCGGCTCGGCCGCTACGTCCTGCAGGAGCTGCTCGGCTGGACGAGCCGCGCGGGCGCGATCGCCGCGACCGCGCTGACCGTGCTCGTTCCGGCGGTGTTCGTGCTCGCCGCCGGCGAGGGATCGTACCGGATCTTCTGGACGCTCTTCGGCACGAGCAACCAGCTCCTCGCCGCGCTGACGCTGCTCGGCGTCAGCGTGTGGCTGCGCAAGAGCGGGCGTCGCGCCTGGTACACGCTGGTCCCGATGGTCTTCGTGATGGCGATCACCATCTGGTCGCTTGCGATCCAGGCGCGCGAGGCGTTCGGCGCGCTCGCCGACGGCGCCGCCGGCTTCGACACGACGACGATCAACGGGGTGGTCGCGGTCCTGCTGGTCGCGCTCGCGGCGCTGCTGGTGCTCGAGGCGGCGCGCGAGCTGCGTGCCCCGGTGCGGGAAGCGGACGAGCGTATCGGCGCCTGAGATCCGAAGGGGGCGCCGTGTTCACGGGCGCGAGCCTGCCACCGCCGGCCCGCGCGGAACGTCCGCCAGGCACCGGATGTCACGCACGCATGCGAGGGAGCTCCGCCGCTACGTCAGCTCCTCGCGCCGCTGCCACAGCAGGTACGCCGCCCCGCCCGACACGCCGATCGCGACCACCGCGTAGCCCAGCATGAACGGCCACGCGGGCACCTCGTCGCTCGTCGCCGTGTACAGGGCGAGGTTCAGCACCACGTAGACCGCGTACGCGACGCCCATCGGCAGAGCCCAGCGCCGCATCCGCCAGATGCCGAGGGCATAGCCCCACAGGTAGAGCGCGAACAGCGGCCCCGCGATCTGGTTCGGCGTCCCGGAGAGACGCTGGCCGAACAGCACGAAGCCCTGCTGCTCGCTCGCCTCGAGCGGCTTCATCGCGTTCGAGATGCCGAGCAGGACGAACAGGATCGCGAAGATCGTCAGCAGCGTGCCGCGCGGTGCCGCCATGAGCGCCCTCCTCCGCCGAAAGGCGGTCCTCGGAACCGGACCGCCTTCCCACGGAAGCGAGCGCGAGGTCAACGCCGGTCGCGGGTCATGCGCCCGGCGCGTCGGCCGGCCACAGGTGGAACGCCTTCCACAGCTTGAGGGTGCCCGGCGTGACGATGTCCAGCTCCTGGCAGAGCTGGCGTACCTTGCCGACCGCCTCGACGGTCCGCGCGCGGTGCCGCGGGTTGTCGCGGTAGGCCTCGCGCAGCACCGACCCGGGGATGCCGTAGCGCGCGACGATCTGCGCCGACGGCTGCATCATCATCTGCGACATCTGGCCGAGGATCAGCGGCGCGCGCACCTGCAGCATGCGCTTCCTGAGCTTCCCGAGCCGCGGCACGTTGCGCCGCAGGTAGAGGCGCGCGAACGACAGGTGGCGCGCCTCCTCCGTGATGTGGATCTGACAGACGCGGCGCAGCAGCGGGTGCACGTTCTCGCGCTTGCGCAGCATCTGCCGCTGCACGTGGTCGATCGGGTCCTCGCCGCCGAGGACGAAGATGAAGAACAGCTCGGGGAACGTCCTGCCGAAGCGAATCACCATCCGGCTGCCGAGCTTCTGCCACCCCGCGAGACCCGGGACGTCGAAGCCGGCGCGGTTGACGAACTCCTGGAACATCAGCGAGTGCTGCGCCTCCTCGATCACCTCGTGGTACACGTAGCGGAACTCGGGCGCCCCGTTCGGCAGCTTGAACGCGTACTCGAGCAGCCCGCGCTTCAGCACCGACTCGAACTGCAAGCCGATCTTCATGAAGGTCGCGAACATGTGCAGGCCGAGCTGCGCGCGTACGGGCTGCGGCTGCGAGCGATACCACCCGGTCGCGCCGAGGGACTCCTCCTCGTCGAGCTCCCAGCGGGGATCGCTCGGCTCGATGCGCATCTCCGGCGCATCCCAGTCGACGTCGGCGTAGGCGTCGAAGTGCTTGACGACGGACTGGTGCGAGAGCCGCCGCAGCAGCTTCAGATAGGCTTCGTCCTGCGCCGCTTCGCGCGCGGACAGGGCGACCTCGTCGTCGAGCGCGAGGCCCGTGCCCGGATGCGGGATCGTTTCACTCATCGTGGTGCTCATCTCGCTCTCCATCGGCCGGAGCGGTGCGGCCCGTGTCGGTGCCACCCGCGCGACCGTGCTGCGCCTCCTCGAAGAGGCGGCTCACCAGGTAGACGACCAGGCGCTCGAGCTCGGCGAACAGGCGGTCGAGCTCGGCGCGGTCCTTGCGGAGCTGGTGCTGCAGGAAGATGCCGTCGAGCGCCGCGAGCGCGAGCGCCGCGGTGGTCTCGAGGCCGGGCGGCCGGACGCCGACCACCTCGGCGATGCCGTCGACCAGCGCGGCACGCGCGCGGTCGAAGACGCGGAGCAGCACGTCGCGCGTCGACGCGTCGTCGGCCGTGCGCTCGAGCAGCATCGAGTGCAGCAGGCGGAGCAGCGCCGGGCGCGTCTCGACCAGCTCGCGCATCCCGCCGATCGCGCGGGAGAGGCGCTCGCGCGGGTCGCCCGTCTGCTGGACGCTCGCGACGATCCCCTCGATCCACGCGGTCGCGGTCTCCTCGAGCACCGCGGCGAGCAGCCCCTCCTTGCTCGCGAAGTGCCAGTAGACGGCGCTCTTCACGACGCCCGCCTCGCGGCAGACGTCGTCGATGCTGGTCGCCGAGAAGCCGCGCTCCGAGAAGTGGTGGGCGGCCGCACGCAGCAGGCTGTCGCGGCTGCGCAGCCCTTGCGCGACCCGCTTGCTGATCCGCCCGGACCCCTCGGCCCGGCGCCAATTCATGCTGGAAATTCGGCTCAGTGCGGTGTGTCCAGAACGG
>JBFMAS010000624.1:0-9098 GCA_040755575.1 Thermodesulfobacteriota bacterium | reverse complement strand
AAGGGGCATCCCGCGGCGGCGATCGCCGCCGCGATCGCGGCGGGCGCACGCGATCTCGGTGAGAACTACGTCCAGGAGGGTGCGGCGAAGCGTGCGGCGCTCGGCGAGGCCGCCGCGCCTCGCGTTCGCTGGCACCTGATCGGCCCGCTGCAGGCCAACAAGGCGGCGCTGGCTGCCAGCACCTTCGACCTGTTCCATGCGCTCGATCGCGTCGACACCGTGCGAGCGCTCGTCCGGCGCAGCGCGGGTCCGGTGCGCGGGCTCCTGCAGGTCAACGTCGCCCGCGATCCGCGGAAGTCGGGCGTCGCGCCGGAGGACGTCTTGCGCGTGGCACGAGACATGGCCGGGATCCCGGGCTTCGAGCTGTGCGGCCTGATGACGATCGGACCCGCGGACGCGAGCGAGGGCGAGACGCGCGCGGTCTTCGCCGGGCTGCGCGAGCGGTTCGACGAGCTGCGGCGCTTCGGGTACGAGCGCGTGACGGAGCTGTCCATGGGCATGAGCGACGACTACCGGGCCGCGATCGCCGAAGGTGCCACGCTCGTGCGTCTCGGCACCGCGATCTTCGGACCCCGCCCGGTGCGGCGAAAGGGGGCGTAGGCCGTGACGTGCATCGGCTTCGTCGGCGCGGGGAACATGGCCCGCGCGATGGGTGGCGGCCTGCGCGCGAGCGGTGCCGCGGTCGAGCTGATCGCGACCGATCCCGAGGCGCAGGCGCGCGAGCGCTTTGCCGAGGAGACGGCTGGACGCGCGACCGCCGAGCTCGGCGAGGTCCTGTCCGCGGCCGACGTCCTGGTGCTCGCCGTGAAGCCGCAGGTGCTGCCCACCGTGCTGCCGCGCATCGCCGGCAAGCTGCGCGGCGAGCAGGTCGTCGTGTCGATCGCCGCAGGCTTCACGCTGCGCGCGCTCGTGCGCGCGCTCGGCGGCCCGACGCGCCTGGTGCGCGCGATGCCGAACACCCCGGCGATGGTGCGCCAGGGCATCACGGTGCTGGTCGGCGGCGGCGCCGCGACCGCGGAGGACGTCGAGCTCGCGCGAAGCGTCTTCACGGGCGTCGGCGAAGCCGTCGTGGTCGAGGACGAGGCGCTGCTCGACGCCGTCACCGCGGTCAGCGGGAGCGGCCCGGGCTTCGTGTTCGCGTTCGCCGAGGCCTGGCTCGCGGCGGCGCAGGGCGTCGGGCTCGCGCCGCAGCTCGCGGAGAAGCTGGTCCAGCAGACGCTGCTCGGGGCGGCGACCCTCTGGCGGCAGTCCGGGGAGGCGCCGGGACGGCTACGCGAGATGGTGACGTCGCCGGGCGGGACGACGCTCGCCGGCCTCGATGCCCTCGAGGCGCGGGGCTTCGCCCAGGCGGTGCGGGCGGCGATCGAGGCGGCCGCGCGGCGCTCGCGCGAGCTGTCTGCAGGCTGAGGAGGAGAGCTGCGGCATGTTCGTGATCGGCAACTTCCTGTTCGCCACCGCCGTCGTCCTGAACGCGGTCCTCAGCATCTACTGGTGGATCATCATCGCCAGCGCGATCCTCTCCTGGGTCAACCCCGATCCCTACAATCCGATCGTGCGCTTCCTGCGGGGTGCCACCGAGCCCGTCATGTACCGGGTGCGGCGCGTCGTCCCGCTCTACTTCGGCGGCATCGACTTCACGCCGCTGGTGGTCCTGCTGCTGATCGCCTTCCTGCAGAACTTCCTGGTAAGAACCTTGTACCAGCTCGCCGCGAGCCTGGGTGGACAATGACGCCCGCCGTCCTTAACGTTCGCCCGCCTTTTTCAGCCCGGAGGAGTGTCAGGCGATGCCGATCTACGAATACCGCTGCCCGAAGTGCGGCGTCTTCGACCACATGCAGAAGATCACCGACAAGCCGCTCAAGCGCTGCCCCACCTGCGGCAGCGGCAAGGTGAGCAAGCAGATGTCGAACCCGGCCTTCCACCTGAAGGGCGGCGGCTGGTACGTCACGGACTACGCCCGCAAGGGCAACGGCGCCAAGGGCGGCGAGTCGGAGGCCAAGTCGGACACCGCGTCGAGCGGCGACGGCAAGTCCGAGGGCAAGAGCGAGAAGAAGGCGCAGAAGAAGAGCGAGTCGGCCTCGGCTGCCGCCTGAGCACGGTACGTCATCACCGCGCCGGCATGCCGGCGCGGGATCGAGTCGCGGCGTTTCCCCGGCGGGGAAGCGCCGCGATTTCGTTTGCGACCTGCCTCAGGCTGCCTTGCTCTCGCGCTCGGCGAGCTCGCTCACCCGCTTCTCGAGGTGGGAGAGCTTGCGCCGCAGCGCGTCGACGTCCTTCTCGACGGCCAGATTGAGCCTGCGGGCGACGGTCTCGACGCCCTTCAGGAGCTGCTCCTCGGCGCCCTCGAGCTGCTTCAGCGCCTCGTCGAGCTGCTTGCGTGCCCACGACGGCACGTTCGAGAAGCGGACGGTGCGCGACTCGAGCGACTCGAGGGCAGCCTCGAGGTTCTTGCGGGCCTGCTTCACGGTCTTCGCCGAGCGCTTCTGCGCCGTCTCGAGCAGCGTTTCGGATCGACTGCGCAGCTCGTCCGCGGTCTGCCTGGCGAGCTTGCGTGCCTGCTTGTCGAGGCTCCGGACCTGGGCGACGGCATCCTGCAACGGGTTCCAAACGGTCTGAGCGGGCTTGCTCATCTTTTCACCTCCGCAGGCCCTTTAACACGGCGCGTCATCGACGCAACGGCCGGTCGAAAATATTCCTCCGCCGCGTGGTCGTCCCTTCGCGAGCGATGGGTCGGCCAGCCCAGCAGGACGCAGATTTGCTGCCCTGGCGTCGTCTCTGGTACCCTAGGGGCCAATGCTCCCCTACGCGCGGCCCTCGATCGGCGAAGCCGAGATCGCCGAAGTCGAGGCGTGCCTGCGCTCCGGCTGGCTCTCGACCGGCCCCCGGGCCATGCGCTTCGAGCAGGAGCTCGCGGCCCGCCTGGGCGTGAAGCATGCGCTCGGCGCGAGCTCCGGCACGGCCGCCCTGCACCTCGCCGTCCTGGCGGCTGGCGTCCGGCCCGGGGACGAGGTCGTGACGACGCCGATGACCTGGGTGTCGACCGCCAACGTGCTCCTGCACGCGGGCGCGCGGCCGGTGTTCGTCGACGTCGAGCCCGGGACGCTGAATCTGGACGTGACGCGCATCGAGCAGGCGCTTACGCGGCGCACCAGGGTGATCCTGCCGGTGCACTTCGCGGGCCTGCCGTGCGACCAGGAGGCCCTCCGCCAGATCGCCGAGCGACACCGCCTGGCGATCGTCGAGGACGCGGCGCACGCGCTCGGCGCGTCCTACCGCGGACGGGAGATCGGCACCTTCGGCGACGCGACGATGTTCAGCTTCCACCCCGCGAAGAACGTGACCACGGGCGAGGGTGGCGCGCTCGTCACCGACTCCGACGATCTCGCCGCCCGCGCCAGGCGGCTGCGCTTCCACGGCATCGACCAGACGCCGGAGAGCCGCTTCGGCGGCCGCGGCGCCGCCGCGTACGACGTCCTCGAGCCCGGCTTCAAGTACAATTTCACGGACCTACAGGCGGCGATCGGGCTGCACCAGCTCGCGCGCCTCGACGAGCTGAACGCGCGGCGGCGCGCGCTCGCGGCGCTCTACCGCGAGCGCCTCGCCGATGCTCCCTGGGTCGCACCGCTCGCGACGCCGTCGTACGCGCACGAGCACGCCTGGCACCTGATGGTCGTGTCGCTCGAGGTGGAGGCTCTGGCCGTGGGCCGTGACGACGTGCTCGCCGAGCTGCGGGAGGCAGGTGTCGGCGCGGGGCTGCACTTCGTGCCGCTGCATCTGCAGACGCTCTATCGCGACATGGCGGACCCGGCGCGACTTCCCGTCGCGACCGACGCGCACCGGAGGATCCTCTCGTTGCCGCTGTTCCCCGAGATGAGGGACGAGGACGTGACGATGGTGGTGGAGACGCTGGCGAAGGTGCTGCGCCGCAACGCTCGTGCGGCGCTGGTGGGGTCGGGGACGCGCGCTCCCGCGCGCACCGGCGGCGCCGCGGCATGAGCTCGCTGTCGATCCTCGCGCCGAGCGAGCTGCCGAGCGAGCGGGCCGTCCTCGGCACGCCCGAGGTCTCGATCGTGGTGCCGGTGTTCAACGAGGAGAGCACGCTCGTCGAGCTGCACGCCGAGGTGGCGAAGGCGCTCGAGGGCGAGAGCTACGAGCTCGTGCTGGTCAACGACGGCTCGCGTGACAACTCGCGCGCGATCCTGCACGAGCTCGCGGCTCGCCACCCGGAGGTGGTCGCGGTCGAGCTGTCGCGCAACTTCGGCCAGCACCCGGCCGTGCTGGCGGGCTTCTCGATCGCCCGCGGACGCTGGGTCGTCACGCTCGACGCCGACCTGCAGAACCCGCCGAGCGAGATCCCGCGCATCCTCGCCGAGCTGCGCGCGGGGCACGACGTGGTCGGCTCGGTGCGCGAGAACCGGCAGGATCCGTGGCTGCGCAAGCGCGTCTCGGCGCTGGTCAACACGGTCGCGACCGCCAGCATGGGCGTCGGCATGAGCGACTACGGCTGCATGCTGCGCGGCTACTCGCGCGAGGTCACCGACGAGATCATCGAGCTCGCCGAGCAGTCGGCGTTCATCCCGGCGCTCGCGATGATGATCGCGCGCGACCCGGTCGAGATCCCGGTCGGGCACGGCGAGCGCGACAAGGGGCAATCGAAGTACTCACCGCTGAAGCTCATGCGGCTCGGCTTCGACCTGATCACCGGCTTCTCGCTGCTGCCGATCCAGCTCGTCAGCTTGACCGGCGTGCTGATCGCGCTCGTCGGCGTCGCCTTCGCCGGCTTCCTGATGGTGCGCCGTCTGATCGTCGGTCCCGAGAGCGAGGGCGTGTTCACGCTGTTCGCGATCCTGTTCGCGTTCGTCGGCGTGCTGCTGCTCGCGGTCGGGCTGGTCGGCGAGTACGTCGGCCGGATCTACGCCGAGGTCCGCCGGCGGCCGGTCTACCGGATCCGCGAAATCGTCGCGCAATCGCTGCCGGCCGAAGAAGCGCGCTAGAAGGCATCCTCGTGCGTACGGTGGTCTGTGCGTACGGCGAGGTCGGCCACGAAAGCCTCGCCGAGCTGCTCGCCCTCGGGGCGGACGTCCGACTCGTCGTCACCCACCGCGACGCGCCGGGCGAGAGGATCTGGTTCCGCTCGGTCGCCGAGCTCGCGCGCGCGCACGGCATCGCGGTGATCGCGCCGGACGACGTCAACGCCGACGACGCCGTGCGCGCGATCGCCGCTGCCGAGCCGGAGCTGCTGCTCTCGTTCTACTTCCGCCAGATGATGCGCCCCCCGGTGCTCGCGCTGCCGACCGTCGCGGCGCTGAACCTGCACGGCTCGCTGCTGCCGCGCTACCGCGGGCGGGCGCCGGTCAACTGGGTGCTGCTGCGCGGCGAGAAGGAGACCGGCGTCACGCTGCACGTGATGGACGAGAAGCCGGATCACGGCGACGTCGTCGCGCAGCGCCGCGTGGAGATCTCGCGGGACGACACCGCGCTCAGCTTGACGCGCAAGCTCGCCGCCGAGGCGCGCCTGCTCCTGCGCGAGGCCTACCCGCTGCTGGTCGCCGGTCGCGCGCCGCGCATCCCGCAGGATCACCGCGCGGCGAGCTACTTCGGCGGCCGTCGTCCGGAGGACGGCGCGATCGACTGGTCGCGGCCTGCGGAGGCGATCCGCAACCTGGTGCGCGCCGTGACCGATCCCTGGCCCGGCGCGTTCACCTCGCTCGACGGCCGGAGGCTGTACGTCTGGTGGGCGGAGACGCGCAGCGGCCCGCGCGACGGTCCCCCGGGGACGATCACGCTCGACGCCGGCGGGCCCCCGCTGGTCGCGGCGGGTGACGGCGCGCTCGAGCTGTGCGACCTGAGCTGGGAGGACGGCGCGCGCCAGAGCGGCGTCGCGTGGGCGCGCTCGGCAGGGATCGCGACGGGCGCGAGGTTCGACGAAGCGGCGCGCGATGAAGCCCGCGGGGGACGGCAAGGAGCGATGGCGTGAAGGTCTTGATCACGGGCGGCGGCGGCTTCGTCGGCTCGCACCTGGCGGAGGCGCTGCTCGCGCGCGGCGACGAGGTGTTCATCCTCGAGGCCGGCGGCACGCACAAGGTGCGCCATCTGCTCGGCCACCCGCGCTTCCGCGTCGTGCGTGACAGCGTGATGTCGCTCGACATCCTCGACTCGCTGATCGCGCAGGTCGACCTGGTCTACCACCTCGCGGCGGTGGTCGGCGTCGAGCACTACGTCGGCGACCCGTACGAGGTGCTGAACGTCAACGTGAACGGCACCCAGAACGTGCTCAAGGTGGCGTTCAAGTACGGCCGCAAGGTGGTGTTCAGCTCGACCTCCGAGGTGTACGGCCGCAACCCGAAGCTGCCGTGGTCCGAGGACGACGACCGGGTCCTCGGCTCGACCCGGATCGACCGCTGGTGCTACTCGACGTCGAAGGCGGTCGGCGAGCACTTCTGCTTCGCCTACCACAAGCTCGGTCTGCCCGTGACCGTGACGCGCTACTTCAACGTTTACGGTCCGCGGCTCGACAAGATCGACGTCGGCCGCATCATCACCATCTTCATGGGGCAGCTGCTGCGTGACGAGCCGCTCACCGTGATCGGCGACGGCTCGCAGACTCGCTGCTTCACCTACATCGACGATGCGATCCGGGCGACGGTCGCGGCCGGGATACGGCAGGACACCGACGGCATGGTGTTCAACGTCGGCACCGACGTCGAGACCTCGATCCTCGACCTCGCGAAGCTGATGATCGACGTGTCGGGCAGCAAGAGCGAAATTCGCTTCGTCACCAAGGAAGAGGTCTACGGTACGAGCTACGAGGACATCGCGCGCCGCGTGCCCGACGTGACGCGCATGCGCACGATGCTCGGCGTGACGGCCGAGGTGCCGCTGCGCGACGGGCTCTCGCGGACCATCGACTGGTTCCGCACCCAGGCGCCGTGAGGCCCGCGTTCGTGCTCAAGGTCGACGTCGACACCCACGCCGGCCTGCGCGACGGGGCGCCGCGCCTGCTCGACCTGTTCGCGAGCCACGGGGTGCGTGCGAGCTGGTTCGTGTCGATGGGACCGGACCGCACCGGGCGGGCGGTCGTGCGCGCGTTCCGCCAGCGGGGCTTCCTACGGAAGATGGTGCGCAGCCGCGCACCGAAGCTCTACCCGCTGGCGACCATGCTGCGCGGCACGCTGCTGCCCGCCGTGCCGGTCGTCGCGAGCCAGCCCGAGCGCCTGCGCGAGATCGAGCGCGCGGGCCACGAGGTGGGGGTGCACGGCTGGGACCACGTGCGCTGGCACGACCGGCTCGCGCGCCTCGGCGACGTCGACGTGCGCGACGAGCTGTCGCGCGCGGTCGCGCTCTTCACGCAGGTGCTCGGGCGTCGTCCCGCCGGCTTCGCGGCGCCCGGCTGGCAGTGCACGGGCGCGAGCCTGCGCGCCGTCGACGAGCTCGGCTTCCGCTGGCGCAGCGACACCCGCGGCCGCCATCCGTACCGTCCCTGCGCGGACGGCTACCTGTCCTCGATCCCGGAGATCCCCACGACGCTGCCGACGCTCGACGAGGTGATCGGCGTCGCGGGCCGCACACCGCAGGAGCTGGCGCGCGCCTACGCGGCGTGGATCGACCGAGACGGAGTCAACGTGCACACCATCCACACCGAGGTCGAGGGAGGCGCTTACCTCGCCCAGCTCGACCACCTGCTCACCTACGTCCGCGACACGTTGCCCGTTCGCACGCTCGGCGAGATCGCCGCGGAGCTGCCCGGCATCGCGCAGCTTCCGGTCGCGATGGTCGCGCCCGGGACCGTCGCCGGCCGCGGCGGGACGGTCGCGTGCCAGGTGGCGCCATGAGCCGCCGCAGGGCGCTCGCGCTGCTCGCGCTGGCGCTGCTGTGCACGATGTACCTCGCGCGGATCGGCGGCTTCGTGCTGCAGGATCCGGACGAGGGCCGCTACGCCGAGATCCCGCGCGAGATGCTCGAGACGGGCGACTGGGTCACGCCGCGGCTGTTCTACGTCAAGTATTTCGAGAAGCCGCCGCTCCTCTACTGGCTCACCGCGCTGTCGTTCCGGGCGTTCGGTCTGACGGAGTGGGCGGCGCGCCTGGTGCCGGCGCTGTCCGGGATCGTGACCGTCGTGCTGACGTTCTTCCTCGGTGCAAGGCTCGCGGGAACACGCGCCGCGTGGATCGGCGCCGGCGTGCTCACCACCATGCCGCTCTTCTTCGCGCTGTCGCAGGCGCTGCTGATCGACATGCTGCTGACCGCGTGCATGACGGCGACCATGCTCGGCGTCGCCGCCGCGCACGTCGCCGACGACAAGCGCGGGTGGGCGCTGCTGGTCGCCTTCACGGCGGCACTCGGCGTGCTCGCGAAGGGTCTCGTCGCGCTCGCGCTGCCCGGCGCGATCGCGCTCGCCTTCCTGCTCGCGACGCGCGACTTCGCGACCATCCGTGCGCTGCTGGGCTGGCCGGCCGTCCTGCTGTTCCTGGTCGTCGCCGTGCCGTGGTTCGTCGTGGTCTCGCTGCGCAACCCGGAGTTCTTCGAGTTCTTCTTCGTACGCGAGCACTTGCAGCGCTTCCTCGCCTCGGCGCCGGGCAAGGTCGGGCATCGCGAAGGGCCGTTCTACTACGTGCCCGTGATGCTGCTCGGGCCGGCGCCGTGGACGCTCGTCGCCGGCGTGCTCGCGGCGACCGCGGCGGGCCGCCGCGCGTTCCTCGCGATCCCGCGCGAAGTGCGCCTCCTCCTGCTCCTGTGGGCGGGCATCGTGGTCGGCTTCTTCACGCTGTCGACGTCGAAGCTCGCGACCTACGTGCTGCCGGCGCTACCGCCGCTCGCGATCCTCGCCGGCGCGTGGATCGACCGCGCGCTCGAGGAGCACGCGCTGTCCCAGCGCGTGATCGGCGTCCTGCGCGGCATGCTGCTCGGGCTGGGCGGAACGCTCGCGCTGCTGGCGCTCGTCGCCTGGCCGCTCTACGAGCGCATCGCCGGCTGGACGCACTCCGAAGCGTCGGACGTCCTGCTGATCGCCGGCGTCGTGAGCTGGACCGCCCTCGCGCTGCTCGCCGCCGGGGTGGCGTCGCACCTGCTGCGGCTCGAGCGCCGCGGCCGGCCGGCCG
>JBFMAS010000623.1:0-2834 GCA_040755575.1 Thermodesulfobacteriota bacterium | reverse complement strand
GGCATCGGCCACCCCACGCAGCGGCGCCAGCCCGAGCAGAAGGACGACCACGACGACGACACGGAGCGAAGACAGCACGCCCGCTCGCAGCGCAAAGCGCGCGCCACGACGTGACGCCGAAAATGTCCCGTGCCGGCTGGCGTCGGAGCCGCCGTGCCCGGGCAACCGTGCTCGCCGCGTGGGCAGTGCCCGAAAAGTGAGCGCCCTACCGGGTCAGCCGGGCAGCGTCGTGCGCTCGTAGCCCGTCGGCACCCGGAACAGCTCGGGGTCGATGTCCTTGCGCTGGACGTCGATCACGCGCACGACGATCGGCTTGCCCTCGTGCATGGTGCGGACCCGCACCGGCACGCCGCCGATCTCCTCCATCAGCTCGAACACCTCGCTGCCGGGCGCGCTCTCGAGGCCCTCCCAGTCGACCTGCTCGAGGACGTCGCGCTGGAACGCCGCCAGCTCGCGCACGCCCGCGAGGTCGTCGGGCTCGAGGCCGACGTCGCGCCACGACGCGACGCAGGCCTCCGCGATGCGCTTGCCGCCCCGCTGCACGTCGAACTGCCGGCAGGGACGGCCCTCGACCTCGCTCGTCCTGCCGGTCGCGACCGCCTTGATCGGCTGCGGCGGCTTCTTCGCCCCGCCGTTGCCGAGCCCGCCGAACTCCTGCATCGCCTGCTCGACGGCGGCGCGGTCCTCGGGCGACATGGTTTCGAGCTGCGCGCGGATCTGGGCGCGCACCGACTCGAGCGACGACGCGAGCCGCTTCGCGTCGGCGCGGCTGATCTCGAAGTAGGTGCGCTCCCGGTCGTTGAGCACGACGATGGTGTCGCTCGCGCCGCGGAACAGCACCGTCCCGGACTCCTTGCCGTCGCCGTCCGTGCGCGTGCCCTGCAGGCGCACGTCCTTGCCCGAGGCGTAGAGCCGGCCGGTGAGATGGAGGTCGCCCTTCCTGGCCGACGCCTTCCTCGCCTCCCCGGCGGAGGCCGCCTCCTTCGCCGGCGGCTCGCTCTCGGTGACGATGACCACCCCCGCCCGCGCCGCGCACGGCACCGCGAGCGCGGCGACCAGCAGCACCACCGACGACCAGCTTCGAGCGTCCTGCATCGCTGTCCTCCCCGGTCGCATGACCGCAGCCACCCGTCCCGATCAAAGACCAACTCGGCCCGGGAGGGAAGCAGGGAAGCGCGGCCGTGGCGCTGCCCGCGCGTGCGCTGCTAACTGCGGCGCGTGGACGGCACGGTCCTGGGCATCTTCGTCCTGGTCTACGCGGGCATGATGGTGGGCGACGTCCCGGGGCTCGTCATCGACCGGACCGGGATCGCGCTCCTCGGCGCGATCGCGCTGCTCGCGACCGAGCGCGTCGGCATCGACGAGGCCTGGCAGGCGGTCGACGTGCCGACCATCGCGCTGCTGTTCGGCTTGATGATCGTCTCGGCGCAGCTCCGCCAGGGCGGCTTCTACGCGCTCGTCACGCGCCGGCTCGCGGCACACGACGCGACGCCGGACAGGCTGCTCGCGCTGCTGATCGCCGCGGTCGGCGCGCTGTCCGCGGTGCTGGTCAACGACATCGTCTGCCTCGCGATGACGCCGGTGCTGGTCGAGGTGTGCGCGCGCCGCCGCCTCGACCCGGTGCCGTTCCTGCTCGCGCTCGCCTGCGCGGCGAACGTCGGCTCGGCGGCGACGCTGATCGGCAACCCGCAGAACATGCTCGTCGGCCAGACGCTGCACCTGTCGTTTCCGGGCTACCTGCTCGACGCGTCGCTGCCCGTCGTGCTCGGGCTCGGCGTCGTCTGGCTCGTGATCCGCGCCGCCCACGGCCGGAGCTGGCACGCCTCGACGCCGCTGCCCGTGCCCGAGGACGCGCACTTCGACGCCTGGCAGAGCACCAAGGGGCTGCTCGTCCTCGGCGGAGCGGTGCTGCTCTTCCTCGTGAGCTCGCTGCCGCGCGAGCTGGTCGCGCTCACGGGCGCCGGCATCCTGCTGGTCAGCCGCCAGACGGCGTCGCGCGACACGCTGGCGCTCGTCGACTGGCAGCTCCTGATCCTGTTCCTCGGGCTGTTCGTCGTCAATCACGCATTCAGCGAGAGCGGCGCGGCCGCGGCGCTGCTGCGCGATGCGGCGGCGGCCGGCGTCGACCTGCGCCAGCCCGGCTGGCTGTTCGTCGCGACGGCGGCGCTGTCGAACCTGGTGTCGAACGTGCCGGCGGTGATGCTGCTCCTGCCCGCGGCGACCGACCCGCTCGCGGGCCCGGTGCTGGCGCTCGCGAGCACGCTCGCCGGCAACCTGATCGTCGTCGGCAGCATCGCCAACATCATCGTCCTCGAGCAGGCGGCGCGCCTCGGCATCGACGTCGACTGGCGCACGCACGCCCGCGTCGGCGTCCCGGTCACGCTCGCGACGCTGGTCATCGCCGCCGCGTGGCTGTGGCTGCGGGCGGGGTAGCGCGACGCTTCCTAGCGTGCGCGCAGCGCGGGCACGACGTCGCTCCCGAGCAGCGCGATCGCGTCGAGCTTGCTCGCGTGGTCGCCTGCGAGGTGCAGCGCGACCTCGCTCACGCCGAGCGCCGCGATCTCGCGCAGACGCGCGAGCGCGCGCCGCGGCGTGCCGAAGACGTGCTGCCGCTCGACGTCGCCGAACAGCTTCGCCATCCTGCCCGCCGCGGCGGCGCGGCGGCGCGCCTCCTCCTCGCTCGTGGCGACTGCGGCGAGGCAGTAGGCGGAGCGCGTGACCGCGCGCGGGTCGCGGCCGGCCGCCGCACAGGCGTCGTCGAGCTCGCGCAGCCGCGCCCCGAGCTCGACGACGAACGGGCAGTTCCAGCCGTCGGCCGCGCGCGCGGCGGCCTC
>JBFMAS010000622.1:0-6123 GCA_040755575.1 Thermodesulfobacteriota bacterium | reverse complement strand
CGCTCGACGCGTAGGCGATCGCGCGCAGCGCGTGCCCGAGCTCCGGGTCGAGCGGCTCGAGCAGCGCCCCCGCGGCGGGCCCCGGCAGCGCGAGCACGACCGCGTCGGCCGCCAGCACCTCGCCTCCCTCCAGAACGACGCCCCAGGCGGCGTCCGCGGCCGGAGCGGGACGCAGGGCGCGGACGCGCGCGTTGGTGCGGACGGCGCCCTGCGGCAGGCGTGCCGCGAGCCCCTCGATCATCGACTCCATGCCGTTCTGCAGCGTCACGAACAGCCCGAAGCGCGCGCCGCTCGCGGCCGCGGTCGCGCCGGCTCGCCGGGCCTGCGCCCGCAGCCCGAGGATGACGCTGCGATGCCGCCGCTCGAGCTCGAGGAAGCGCGGCATGGTCGAGGCGAGCGACAGCGTCTCCGGGTCCGCCGTGTAGATGCCCCCCGCGAGCGGCTGCGCCAGGCGCTCGAGCACCTCCCGGCCGAGGCGGCGGCGCACGAAGTGCGCGAGGCTCTCGTCGCCGCCGGGCGGCGGGCCGCCGCGCGGCAGCACGAGATCCTTCGCCGCCGCGAGCTTGCCGCGCAGCGACAGCACCGGCGACAGCAGGAAGGGCAGGATGCGCGTCGGCCCGAGGAGCTGGAAGCCTTCGGGCAGGGCGACCAGGCGCCCGTCGCGGACGACCAGCGTGCGGCGCCAGCGGTCGTTGGTCGGGAGGAGCTGATCCCCGAGGCCGAGCCGCCGGCACAGCTCGATCGCGGCCGGCTTCTCGGTGATGAACGAGTCGGGCCCACCCTCGACGACGAAGCCGCCGCGGCGCTGCGTCGCGACGACGCCTCCGACCCGTGCCGTCGCCTCGAGCACGACGACGTCGAGCTCGCCGCGTGGCGTGCGCTCGAGCGCGCGGTGCGCGGCGGCGAGACCGGTGACCCCGCCGCCGACCACCACGAGCCGCGCCGGGCGTCGCGCCGGCGCGTTGCCGCCCGCTGCGCTCACGCCGCCTTCGCCCACGCCTCGCGCACCAGCGTGGCGAGCATCGCGATGAACTCGGGGTGGTCGGACACCGTGCCCGCACGCAGCAGCTCGATGCCGCAGCGCTCGGCCGTCGCGCGGGCCTCGTGGTCGAGGTCGTAGAGCACCTCGACATGATCGCAGACGAAGCCGATCGGCGCGACGACGACCCGCACCTCGCCCTCGCTCGCGAGACGCTCGAGGACCGCGTTCACGTCGGGCTCGAGCCACGGGTCCTCGGGGCGACCGCTGCGGCTCTGGTAGGCCACCTCCCAGCGCCGGCTACCGCTCGCCTCGGCGACGAGGCGGGCTGTGCGCGTGAGCTGCTCGACGTAGGGCGACCGCTCCGCCATCGCGCGCGGGATGCTGTGCGCGGTGAAGACGAGCGGCGTCCCCGGACGGTCTCCGGCCGGGACGCGGGCGAGCGCCTCCCGCACGCGGTCCGCGGCGGCGCGCACGTAGCCCGGCCGGTCGTGCCAGTTGGGCGCGAACGTCACCTCGGGACACCTCTCCCCCGCGCTCGCGAGCTCGTCGCACGCGGCCGCGACGTCGGCGAGGTAGCGCTGCCACCCGGCCTCGGAGTCGTGCGCCGAGAGGATGATGCCGAGCGCGCGGCGGACACCGGCATGCGCCATCTCGCGCAGCCTCTCCGCGAGGTAGGGATGCCAGTTGCGCATGCCGGCGTGCACGGGCAGCGCGAGGCCCTCCTCCGCGAGGCGGCGGCGCAGTGCGTCCGCCTGGCGAAAGGTCAGCTCGTTGAACGGCGAGCGCCCGCCGAGCAGCTCGTAGTGGTGCGCGACGTCCTCGAGGCGCTCGGCCGGAATGCGACGGCCGCGGGTCACGTTGGCGAGGAAGGGCCGGATCTCGTCGGGCGCGGTCGGGCCGCCGAAGGCGATCAGCAGCACCGCATCGAACGGCCGCGTCGGAAGGCTCGCGTCCCGTCCGGCGCTCATCGCGACGTGCCGCGCGTGCTCATCTCGTGCACGGCGTCGACCAGCGCGCGGACGTTGTCGGGCGGCGTCTCGGGCAGGATGCCGTGGCCGAGGTTGAAGACGTGCCCGGGGCGCTCGCCCGCGCGCTGCAGCAGCTCGCGGACGCGCTCGCGGATCACCTGCCGCGGTGCGAGCAGGACGCCGGGGTCGAGGTTGCCCTGCACGGCGCGCTCGTGGCCGACGCGCTGCCAGCCGTCGTCGAGCGAGATCCGCCAGTCGAGGCCGACGACGTCCCCGCCGGCCGCCGCGACCAGCTCGATGAAGCCCGCGGTCCCGGTGCTGAAGTGGATCGCCGGGACGCTCGGGTCGAGGCGATTGAACAGCTCCCGCATGTGCGGCAGGACGCTCGCGCGGTAGTCGTCGGGCGCCAGGTTTCCGACCCAGCTGTCGAACACCTGCACGGCGTCGACCCCCGCCGCGATCTGGGCGTTCAGGTAGTCGGCCGTCACCTCGACGAGCCGCGACATGAGCGCGTGGAACGCCTGCGGGTGTCCGTAGAGCAGGCGCTTGGTGTGGACGTAGTTGCGCGAGCCGGCACCCTCGATGGCGTACGACGCGAGCGTGAAGGGCGCGCCGGCGAAGCCGATCAGCGGTACCCGCTGCGGGAGCTGTGGCTTGACGAGCCGGATCGTCTCGAGGACGTACGACAGCGCGTCCCCGACGTCCACCCGCGGCAGGCGCTCCGCCTGCTCGGCGGAGCGCACCGGGTGCGCGATGTGCGGACCGTCCCCCTTGGTGAAGGACAGGCCGAGCCCGAGCGGCTCGAGGACGAGCAGGATGTCGGCGAACAGGATCGCCGCGTCGACGCCGAGGATGTCGACCGGCTGCAGCGTGACCTCGGCCGCGGCCGACGGCGTCTTGCACAGCTCGAGGAACGAGAAGCGCTCGCGCACGCGACGGTACTCGACGAGGTAGCGCCCGGCCTGGCGCATCAGCCACACCGGCGTGAGCGGCGTCGGCTCGCACCGGCAGGCGAGGAGAAAGGGTGCGAGCGACGGCATTCGACCGATCGTAGCGCGCCGCCTTGTGCCGACCAAGTCAGGCGCGGCGCTTGCGGGCGATCAGCTCGGGCGCACGCTCCGAGATCGCGGCGACCAGCGGGCCGAGCTTCGGATGCTCGGGGACGAGGTCGGGCGCGATGCCTGCTTCCGACAGCGCCTCGGCCGCCGTCGGGCCGATCACCGCGACCACGACGTCGTCGCGCAGCGCGCGCCGGACGTCGTCTCCTCTTCCGGCGCGCTGGGCGACCTGCAGCAGGTGGTCGAGCTGCACCGCGGTGGTGAAGACCGCCACGTCGGCGTCGCCGCGCGCGAGACGCGCGACGGCGTCCTCGAGCGGTGCCGTGTCGTGCGGCAGCGCCCAGCGATAGACGGGCACGCGCACGACCTCCGCGCCGCGCGCAGCGAGGCCGTCGAGCAGCGCGGGGTTCGGCTTGCCGTACTCCTGCACGGCGACCCGCAGCCCTCGCACGGGCAGCTCGCGGTCGAGGGTCTCGAGCAGCTCGCGCCAGGTGTTCGGCTCCGGCACGCGCACGGTTGGCGCGAGGCCGCGCTCGCGCAGCGCCGCGACCGGCTTCGGCCCGCGCGCGACGATCGGCACCGCGCGCAGCAGCTCCACCAGGCGCTCCGTGGGACAGCGCTCGCGCACCGCATCGACCAGCGCCCGCGTCCCGACCCCGGTGAGCAGCACGACGGCGTCGATCTCGCGACGCTCGAGCCGAGCGACGAAGTCGAGCGCCGCCGGGTTCTCGTCGAGCGCCACCTCGCGCAGCGCCGGCGCAACCATCACCCTCGCCCCGTGGCGGGCGAGCAGCCGCTCCATCTCGGCCGCACGCCGGCTCTCGAAGGCGATCACGCGCAGGCCGGCGAGTGCCGGGCGCGCGCCTGCTGCCTCGTCCATCATCGACCTCTAGCGCTCCGCGGAGCGTGTGCACGCGCCGAGCGGCGCGCGCGAGGCTTCAGGACGGCGCGGCGAAGCGCTAAGCTCGACTTCATGCGGGTCGTCAAGTGCCCCCAGTGCGGGACGGAGGTCGACTGGGCCTCGGGCCCGTACCGGCCGTTCTGCTCCGAGCGCTGCCGCCTGGTCGACCTCGGCGCGTGGCTCGACGAGAAGTACGTCATCCCGGGGCCGCTGCAGGACGAGAGCGCCGACGAGGACAAGGGACCGGCGAGGACCGCGAACGGACATGACGACGACTCCTGACGGCCCCCGCCCACCGCGCGTCGATCCCCGTGCCGTCGTCAGCCCCGAGGCCGTCCTCGGCGAGGGCGTCGAGGTCGGCCCCTTCGCGATCGTCGAGGCCGGCGTCGTGGTCGGCGCCGGCACGCGCATCTGGGCGCACGCCTACCTGTGCGCGGGCACGACGCTCGGGCGCGACAACGTCGTGCACATGGGCGCCGTGCTCGGGCACGAGCCGCAGGACAGGGCCTACGACGGCGCGCCGACCGGGCTCGTGATCGGCGATCGCAACGTCTTCCGCGAGGGCGTGCAGGTGCACCGCGGCACGGCCGCCGGCAGCGAGACCGTGATCGGCAGCGACTGCTACCTGATGACCAACAGCCACGTCGCGCACAACTGCCGGCTCGAGGACGGCGTCATCATGGCGACGGGTGCGGTGCTCGGCGGTCACGCGAGCGTCGGCGAGCGCGCGTTCGTGTCGGGCAATGCGCTCGTCCACCAGCACACGCGGGTCGGACGCCTCGCGATGCTGCAAGGCGGCTGCGCCGTGTCGAAGGACGTGCCGCCGTTCTGCACGACGCGCATCGGCAAGAACACGATCGCGGGCGTCAACGTGGTCGGGCTCCGCCGCGCGGGCTTGCCGCGCGACCGTGTCGTGGCGATCCGCCGCGCGTTCCGGACCCTGTTCCTGGGCCGGCCGAACCTGTCGCTCGCGCGCGAGCGGCTGCTCGCCCAGGAGAGCGAGCGGGGCGGCCCGGTGCCCGAGGTGCGCGAGATGCTCGACTTCATCGCCGCTGCCCGCCATGGCGTCTGCGCCGGCCCGCGCAAGGGGGGCGTCGAGGACGAAGACGACGAGTGACGGTTTTACCGTCCGCCGCCGCACGGCATCACACGGGGTGAGATGCGACACGATGTGCGGGCGCGATGACGGGTCCAGCTCTCACCCGGACGATGCGACGGCTTTTGCCTCGCGCCGCGAGGCGGGGCTAAGACGCGTGCGGGATGGCTGGGGGCGGCGTCGATGCGGAAGACCGCGAGATCGTCGCGCGCGTCCGCTCGGGCGATCGCCAGGCGTTCGGCGTGCTGGTCGCCCGCTACGAGAGGATGATTTTCATGCTTGCAAGCCGGATGACGGGCAGCCGCGAGGAGGCGCAGGACGTGATGCAGCAGAGCTTCCTCAACGCCTTCCGGCAGCTCGACGACTTCCGCGGTGACGCGTCCTTCAAGACCTGGCTCTACGGCATCGCGCTGAACGAGTGCCGCATGCTGCACCGGCGCTCGGGACGGACGGTCGCCCTCGACGCCGTGGCCGAGCCCGCCGCGCCGGCGCAGGCGACGCACGCGCTCGATCGCTTGACGCTGCGCAGGCTCGTCGTCCGCTTGCCGGAGAAGCAGCGCCTCGCCGTGCTGCTGCGTGTCTGCGACGACCTCTCCTTCCGCGAGATCGGCGAGCTCGTCGGCTCGTCCGAAGCGTCGGCGAAGGTCAATTACTTCCACGCCGTCCGCAAGCTCAGGAGCTGGGTCGAGGGCGCGCCGCGAGCACGGGCGGGCTCGGCGGCGTCGAACGCGGACGACGAAGAGGACGAGGTCTGAGACCGTGAGCGGCGATCGCGACGACTGCGGGCGGGCCGCGCGCCTGCTCGAGCTGATGGACGGTGCGGCGGAGCACGAGGACGACCCGACGAGCGTCCTGCCCGAGGGCGATGCCGAATGGCTCGCGGCGCACCTCGACGGGTGCCCCGCGTGCGCGACCTCGGACGAGCGGGCGATGGCTCCGCTGTTCGCCGCGCTGCGGGCGCACGATCGGGCCGATCTCCCCGACGAGCTGTTCTTCGCGGCGCGCCGCCGGGAGATCCTGTCGCAGGTCGGTGGGGAGCCGGCAGCGGCCGCGCGGGCCGGCGCGAAGGCCGGGCCCGCGGCGCCCGCTCCGCACCGTCGTGCCGCGGCACGGCGGAC
>JBFMAS010000621.1:0-2914 GCA_040755575.1 Thermodesulfobacteriota bacterium | reverse complement strand
GCGCTCGTCACCGACTCGCTCGCGCTCGGCGGCGCGCTGTCGCCGTGGGTGTTCGCCGCGGCGCTGGCGCTCGGGCTGGTGGTCCAGCTCGCGCAGCTGCGCGAAACGACGGCGTGACGCCGCGCGCGGCGGATCACGCCTCCCCGCGCGCGCCGCGCCGCACGAGCAGCACCGAGCACGCCATCTCCTCGAGCGCCACGCCGACCTCGGCCCGGCCCGGCCCGAGCTCCTCGGCCGAGACCAGCACCGCGCCACGCTCCTCCTCGAGCAGCCGCTCGAGGCGCGCGGCGTCCCCGCGCAGCACCTCGACCTCCAGCCCCGTCTCGGTGCCCAGGACCCGCGCGAGGGCCTCGCGCACCGCGCGCTCACGGGCCCCGTCGCCCTCTGGCACGAGCACCGACAGCACCGCACCGCTCGCGGCGGCGAGATGCGCTGCGGTCGCGAGCAAGGCCTCGTCCTCCGCGCCGCCGTCGCCGCGCACCGCCACCAGCACGCGCCGCGCGAGGGGCGCCTGCGGGCGCAGATACAGCACCGACGCCGTGCAGCCGAGCAGCGCCGCGCGCGACGTCGGTCCGAAGGCCGCGGCTTCGACGATCACCAGGTCCTCGCTGCCGACGCTCCCCACGACCTCGCCGGCGGCGCCGGCGCGGATGCTCTCGAACGACCAGCGCACCGCGCGCCGGGCGGCGTGCGCCTCGAGCGCGGCGCGTGCCTCGGCCGCGGCGCGGCGCAGCAGGCGCTCGAGCGTCGGCATGTCGAGCGCGCGCGGCACCGAGTCCGTGCCGACGACGGTCGCGAACGGCAGCGCCGCCATGCGCAGCAGGTCGGCGTCCTCGACGAACAGCCCCGAGAGGTCCGCGCCGAGCCGCGACGCGAGGTCCGCCCACAGCTCGAGCCGCGCCAGGCTGTCGCGCGAGGCGCCGAGCGCGATCACCAGCCGGCGGAAGCCGGGTTGCGCCTGCGCAGCCATCACGGCGTCTCGGCGCCGGCGTTGCGCGGCCCGGCCGCGAGGCGCCGGCTCTCGGCGAACCCGCGCAGCCGGTCGAGGACGCGGCGGTTCACCGAGCCGTCGGGGTAGGCGCCGGCCGCGTCCGGCGCTCCCGCCGGGACGCCGGTCAGCAGCTCGATGCCCTCGTCGACGTGACGCACGGCATGGACGCGGAAGGCGCCGGACTCCGTCGCCACCACGACGTCGCGGCGCAGCATGAGGTGCTTGACGTTCGCCGCCGGGATCAGCACGCCCTGCGTGCCGGTCAGCCCGCGCGCCGCGCACAGGTCGAAGAAGCCCTCGACCTTCTCGTTCACCCCGCCGATCGCCTGCACGTAGCCGAACTGATCGACCGAGCCCGTCACGGCCATCCCTTGCCGGATCGGCAGCTCGGCGAGCGCCGAGAGCAGCGCGTAGAGCTCCGCCGAGGACGCGCTGTCGCCGTCGATGCCGCCGTAGGACTGCTCGAAGACCAGCGTCCCGGCGAGCGACAGCGGCCGTTCGACGCCGTAGCGGGCGGCGAGGAATCCCGCCAGGATCAGGACGCCCTTCGAGTGCAGCGCGCCGCCGAGCTTCACCTCGCGCTCGATGTCGATGACCTTTCCGCCGCCGACGCTGACCCGCGCGCTGATGCGGCTCGGCCGTCCGAAGGTCGCGTCGCCGAGCTGGTAGACGGCGAGGCCGTTGACCTGCCCGACGCGCGCGCCGTCGGTGTCGACGAGCAGCGTGCCGCGCACCGTCTCCTCGAGGAACCTCTCGCGCACGCGCCCGGCGCGGCGCTGCGCGGCCTCGATCGCGCGCTCGACGTCGACGGCTTCGACGCGCGCGCTCCCGCGCAGCTTCGCCTGGTGATCGGACTCGACCAGCAGGTCCGAGACGTGCCGCATGAGCGTCGTCAGGCGCTCGGCGTCGCCGGCGATGCGCGCCGACTGCTCGATCAGCCGCGCGACCGCGGCCCGCTCGAGGGGACGGAGGCTTCGCTTGCGCGCCTCCGTTGCGATGAAGCGCGCGTAGAGCAGGCTCGCGTCGCCGCCGCGCTCCATGCGGTCGTCGAAGTCGGCGACCACCTTGAACAGCTCGGGGAAGTCGGGATCGAGCGCGTGCAGCAGGTAGTAGACGATCGGCTCGTCGACCAGGACCACCTTGACGTCGAGCGGGATGTGCTGCGGCTCGAGCGACACCGTGCTGACGAGGCTGAACGCCTGTCCGAGCGATTCGATGCGGATCTCGGCGGCGCTGAGCGCCTGCTTGAGCCCCTCCCAGGCGTACGGCTGCCCGAGCACCTTGCGCGCGTCGAGCAGCAGGTAGCCGCCGTTCGCGTGGTGCAGCGCGCCCGGCTTGATCATCGTGAAGTCGGTGAGCAGCGCCCCCATCGCGGGCATGTGCTCGACGCGGCCGACCAGGTTCTGGTAGCTCGGGCTCGGCTCGTAGACGATCGGCGCGCCGCGCGACGCGCTATGGTCGACCAGCACGTTGACCTGGTAGCGGTGCAGGTGCGGGCTGTCGCCGCCCGGACGCTCGAGCAGCGCGGGCGGCACCTCCGACGGGCGACGGAAGGCGTCGACGTTCTCGACCACGTCCTCCTGCACGCGCCCGAGATGCTCGAGGATCTCCGGCAGGTCGTGGTTGCGCTCGCGCAGCTCGTCGATCAGGTGCTTGACGGCGAGCGTCGCGACCTCGTGGTTGAGCTCCTTGAGCCGCGACAGCGCCTCGCGGTGCCACTTCGGGGACTGCGCCATCGCGGCCTGCAGCTCCTCCTGCAGCGCCTCCACGTCGCGCGCGACGCGCGCCCGCTCCTCCTCGGGGAGCTTGGCGAACTCCTCCGGGCTGATCACCTCGCTGCCGCGCATGGGCGCGAAGCCCATTCCCATCGGCGTCCGCAGGAGCGCGATGCTGCGCTCGCGCGCGTGGCGCTCGACCTCGTCG
>JBFMAS010000620.1:0-12998 GCA_040755575.1 Thermodesulfobacteriota bacterium | reverse complement strand
GCGCTCGGCGCCGGCGCGCTCGCCGTTGCCGTCGCCTGCGGGGGAGCGGCCGGGGGATCGCTCCGGCACGCCGCCGCGGCGAGGAGCACGGCGAGCGCCGTGAGCATGTCAACCGCGGTGCGCGGATGTCGCGATCGGTTTTCCATCGGTCGCCATGACAAGCAGAGGCCTCCGGGGGGAGCAAGCTCCGCAGGCCCGCTCACGCGGCGTCTCCCTCCGTTCGAGGCGGGGGCTTTCGTCCGGCACGCCGTTGGCTTGACCGCCGCGAAAAGCCACCGCTAGTGGTGTCCGCAGAGGTGTCCAACATGTCGTCCAACGTCCGTCCCGTTGCCACGCTCCTCGTATCGGCCGTCCTGCTGCTCGCGCCGGCGCTCGCGTCGGCTCAGTCCGGCTCGACGCTCACGCCGGACCGGCTCACCTACCTGGTGAACAAGGACGTCGGCGCCTTGCGCTGGACGATCAACTTCAACCTCGCCTCGCTGGACCCGCCGCGCCCGATCAACGTCACCGGCAACGTGTACGACAGCGCAGGCGGCGCGCCGAGCTTCGTCTGGTGCCAGGAGCACGAGGACTCGACCGGCACGCTGTCGGACCCGAACAGCATTTTTCGCTTGCGGTGCAGCGGCGCGAGCGCCTGCGGCGACACGGCGACGGGCTGCGCGCGCAACGAGTGGCAGACGATCGCCGAGCTGATCGAGATCCCGGCGAGCTTCTTCTTGCCGGACGGCGGCAACGGCCTCGCCTCGGCCCGTCGGGACGCGGAGCGGCCGGCGCTCGACCTCGCCCGCGTCGCCTCGACGCAGGCCGCGGGGCCGGCGGGCGTGTCGGCTCGCGGCGCGAACCTGCCGCCCGACGGCTCGAACTTCCTCGTCAACAAGGAGCTCGGCGGCCTGCGCTGGTCGATCTCGCTCAATCTGATCCCGGCGCAGCGCGGCAACGGCGCGGTGTCGACGTGCGGCGACCGGCCCGACTGCATCATCAGCAACCGCGTGCTCAACGTGACGGGCAACGTCTACCCCCTCGACGGCAGCCCGCCGCAGTTCGTCTTCTGCCAGGAGCGGCAGGACTCGACCGGTACGCTGCAGGATCCCGCGAGCGAGTTCCGCTTCGGCTGCGTCGGCGCCGCGCCGTGCGACTCGACCGCGAGCGAGTGCGCCGAGCGCGACTGGCAGCCGATCCCGGGCGGCGGCGACATCCGGCTGCAGGCGAGCTTCTTCCTGCCGCCGGGCGGATTGCCCGCCACGCCGCAGTCGGATCCCGACATCGTCGTCATCGGCCGGACGTCGGATCCGCCCGCGGTGGTCGCGCCGCTCGGCAGCGGCGCGGTCGCGCTCGGCGAGGCGACCGTCCAGGGCGGCTGCGCCGAGGGCGCGGCGTGCAGCGTCGGCATCGGGAGCTGCGCCTCGGTGCAGGGCAGCATCGTGCTCGACGAGGCGGTCGGCTGCGCGTGCCGCGTCGACGACGTGCCGCCCGAGTGCATCGTCTGCGGCGGCGGTGCGACCGGGACCTGCGGCGGCGACTGTCAATACCAGGTCGGCGGCGCGACGGCGCGCGGGCAATGCCTGCCGTTCTCGTCCACGAGCGGCGGGTGCGCGTGCTACGCGGCGGAGCAGGGCGACCAGGTCGCGATCAGCATCTGCGGCGGCGCGCTCGGCAACGAGTGCCCGAGCGGCAAGTGCTGCACGGACGACATCCGCGACGGCTGCGACCCGGCCGCCGGCGACGAGGACTGCCCGGGCCTGTGCGTCGACTCGGGCGGCTGCGACCCGACCACGAGCGTCTGCGGCTCGTGCTTCGATCAGCGCGAGCAGACGCCGCTCGTCTGCGGCACGCTCGAGGCGCCGCCGGGTGCCTCGTGCTGCGAGGACTGCCCCGACGGCTCGACGAGCTGCTACTGCGACCCCGGCCGCGTGTGCAACCTCGAGGCGGAGGGCGGCGGCTGCTGCCCGACGAGCCGGCCGGACTTCTGCAACGCCTCGATCTGCATCCCGTCCGGCGCCAACTGCTGCGTCGACTGCCCGGACGGCGGCAACAGCTGCTACTGCGCCGCCGGCTCGCTGTGCGTGCTCGAGGCGGAGGGCGGCGGCTGCTGCCCGCTCGACAAGCCGGTCGCGTGCAACGGGCTGTGCCTCGAGCCGGGCCTCGAGTGCTGCGCCGACTGCCCCGAGGGCGAGGACGCGTGCTGGTGCGCGCAGGGCTCGCTGTGCGTCCCCGAGGACGAGGGCGGCGGCTGCGTGTCGTGCCCCGCGGAGACGCCCGTCAATTGCAGGAACGAGTGCCTGCCCGCGGGGTCGGAGTGCTGCTACGACCAGTTCGGCGGCTTCTGCGAGCCCGGCTTCGAGTGCGTGCTGGGCTCGGATGCGTGCCGCCCGCTCGACGGCGCCGCGGCGCTCGGCGAGGCGCAGTCTCGCCCGCGCGTGCAAGGTGACGGCGGCGCTGCCAGCAGCGCGCCCGTCCGCTCCCCGAAGCTGTCCGACTCGTGATCGTGATCGTTGACTAACGAACGTTCGTTGGCTAGCGTCGGAAGTCCCACGAGGCGCGTGTCCGCAGCACGCGCGCGCGGTCGCGCGCGTGCACCGTCAGCGACGAGGAGATCGGGAAATGGAGCTAGCCGACGTCGACCTGGTCAATCCGGACATCTGGATCGAAGGTGTCCCGCACGAGGCCTTCCGGCTGCTGCGCAGGCGGGCGCCCGTGTTCTGGCAGGAGATGCCGGGTCACCGCGGGTTCTGGGCGATCACGCGCTACGAGGACGTGGTCACGGTCTCGAAGGACGCCGCGACCTTCTCCTCGTACCGGGGCGGTACGATCCTCAAGGACCTCCCCGAGGAGGACCTGAACAATACGCGGACCATCATGCTCAACATGGATCCGCCGCAGCACAGCAAGTACCGCAAGCTCGTCAGCCAGGGCTTCACGCCGCGCATGACCGCGCGCCTCGAGCCGCGGATCCGCGAGGCCACCAGCGCGATCCTCGACGAGGTCGCCGAGCGCGGCGAGTGCGACTTCGTGCGCGACGTCGCCGCGGAGCTGCCGCTGATCGTCATCGCGGAGCTGGTCGGCGTGCCGCTCGAGGACCGGCACAAGGTCTTCGAGTGGTCGAACCGGCTGATCGGCTTCGACGATCCCGAGTTCGGCGGCTCCGAGAACGACGGCAAGATGGCCGCGATGGAGATGTGGATGTACGCGAACCAGCTCGCCGAGGAGCGCAAGAAGGCGCCGCGCGACGACCTGGTGAGCGTGCTGATGACCGGCGAGGTCGACGGCGAGAAGCTCAGCGAGATGGAGTTCGACTCGTTCTTCCTCCTGCTCGCGGTCGCGGGCAACGAGACGACTCGCAACCTGATCTCCGGCGGGATGCTGGCCCTGATCGAGCACCCGGACGAGCGCCGCAAGCTGATCGACAACCCGCAGCTCGTCCCGACCGGCATCGAGGAGATGCTGCGCTGGGTGTCGCCGGTCAGCCAGTTCCGCCGCACCGCGACCCGCGACACGGAGATCCGCGGGCAGAAGATCCGCGAGGGCGACAAGGTCGTCGTCTACTACCAGTCGGCGAACCGCGACGAGGACGTCTTCCCCGATCCGTACAGGTTCGACGTCGCGCGCTCGCCGAACAACCACCTCGCCTTCGGCATCGGCGAGCACTTCTGCCTCGGCGCGAACCTCGCGCGGCTCGAGATCCGCGTCATGTTCGAGGAGATCCTGCGCCGCCTGCCCGACATCGAGCTCGCGGGGCCGGTGCGCCGGCTGCGCTCGAACTTCATCAACGGCGTGAAGGAGATGCCCGTGCGCTTCACGCCGACGCGCAAGCGGGCGGCCGGTTGACAGCCGCGTCCCCCGCGATCGAAGAGAAGCCATGAAGGTGATCGTCGACTACGACCGCTGCGAGGCCAACGCCGTCTGCATGAAGATCTGTCCCGAGGTGTTCGAGGTGCGCGAGGACGACAACCTCTATCTGCTCGTGGAGGAGCCCGACGAGAGCCTGCGCCCGAAGGTCGAGGAGGCGGTTCGGCGGTGCCCGCGCCAGGCGCTGTCGATCAAGGATTAGGACGCGCGTCTGTCAGGCTGCTTCCGCTTGCAGCAGCAGCCTGAAGAAGTCCGTCGCACGCTCGACCTGCTCGAGCGCGACCCACTCGCGCGCGGTGTGCGCCTGCGCGATCGAGCCGGGTCCGAAGACGACGCCCGGTAGCCCCGCTTCGGCGAACAGCCCGGCGTCGGTGCTGAAGGCGGCGGTCGCGGTCGCCGTCGGCAGGCCGAGCGCGGCGAGCACCGCCTGACACGCGCGCACGGCGGGCGCGTCGTCGTCGGTCTCGAGCGCCGGCTTCTCGACGGTGCACGACTCGATCGCGACGTGCTCGACTCGACGCCGCGCGAGCGCGGCGTCGATCTGCTCGCGCACGCGCTGCTCGCCCTCGCCGGGCAGCAGGCGACGATCGCTCAGCAGCCACGCTTCCTGCGGGACGATGTTCGCCGCGTGCCCGCCGCCGACCATGCCGACCGACAGCGTCGGACGCCCGAGCCGAGGATGCTCGAGCGCGCCGATCTCCTCGCCGAGCGCCTCGAGCGCGAGCACCGCGCGCGCGAGCGCGACGATCGCGTTGCGCCCCGCTCGCGGCTCCGAGCTGTGGCACGACACGCCGTGCGCCACGAGACGGACGAGCGCGATCCCCTTGTGGCAGGTGACGATCTCGAGCTCCGTCGGCTCGGTCGCCAGTACCCAGTCGGGCTTGTGCCTGCCGAGGCGCTCGAGCACGTCGCGCACGCCGACGCTCGCGCACTCCTCGTCGGCCTCGCCGACCAGCACGACGTTGCGGCGCAGCTTGCCGCGCTCGAGGACGTGCGCCAGCGCCGCGACCGCCGCCGCCATGCCGCTCTTCGTGTCGCACGATCCACGTCCGTAGAGACGTCCCGACTCGATGCGGGGGTCGAACGGGTCGATCTCCATGCCGTCGACGGGCACGGTGTCGAGATGCGACGCGATCATCACGGTGTCGCGCGCGCCGCGCACCGTCGCCTGCGCGATCACGCTCGCCCGCTCGCCGACCCCGATCAGCTCGGCGTCGAGCCGGAGCCGGCGCAGCTGCTCGTGCAGGTGGCTTGCGTAGCGGCGCTCGCCGGCGATCCCCGCCGGGACGTCGTCGCGCCGCATCGGGTTCACCGACGGGATCGCGACGTAGTCGCGCAGAAATCTGATGCTCGGCGCATACGACATGGCGACTCGTGACATGCAACCATCGACGAGCGCTCCAGTCCAGGCGCTTTCCCCCCTGGGGCGATTCTGTTACCGCTGCCGTGGGTGGTCTGGCTCGGCGCGATCGCGCTCCTGGTCGTCTTTGGCTCGGTGCTCGCCATGGCGGAGGCGTCGATCACGCGCATGGCCAAGGTTCGCCTGGCCGCGCTGCGCGAGGAAGGACGGCGCAACGTCGAGGTGCTCGAGGAGATCGAGAGCGACGTGCCGCGCTACCTGAACGCGGTCTACCTGTCGGTCATGTTCGTGCAGAACGGATCGGCGATCCTGGTCGCGATCTACGCCGAGCGGCAGTGGGGCCAGCTCGGCGTGACGGTCGCCTCGGTGCTGTTCACGATCGGCTACTTCGTCTCCGTCGAGGCGATGTCGAAGACCTTCGCCGTCCTGCACAGCGATCGCGTCGCGCTGACGCTCGCACCGATCGTGTGGCTGCTCGGACGCCTGCTGCACTGGCCGACGCGCGCTCTGATCGGCCTCGCCAACGTGCTGCTGCCGGGGAAGGGCCTCGAGCAGGGACCGTTCGTCTCCGAGGAAGCGATCCGCTGGATGGCGCAGGTCGGGCACGAGGAAGGAAGCATCGCCGAGCAGGAGAAGGAGCTCATCCACTCGGTGTTCCACTTCACCGAGACGGTCGTGCGCGAGGTGATGAAGCCCCGCCCCGACATCATCGCGATCGAGGTCAGCCAGCCGCTCCGCGCCGCGCAGGAGCTGATGATCAAGCACGGCCGCTCGCGCATTCCCGTCTACCGCGGCGACCTCGATCACGTCGAGGGCGTGCTGTACGCGCGTGACCTCCTGCACGCGCTGCACGAAGGTCGGACCGACAGGACGGTCGCGTCGCTCGCGCGCCCGGTGGTGTTCGTGCCGGAGTCGAAGCGCGTCGGCGAGCTGCTCACCGACATGCAGATCCGGAAGTACCAGATCGCGCTGGTGACGGACGAGTACGGCTCCGTGTCCGGCCTCGTGACGATGGAGGACCTGCTCGAGGAGCTGGTCGGCGACATCTCGGACGAGCACGACCGCGAGGAGCCGCGCATCGAGCTGGTCGACGAGAGCACGTTTCGCGTCAACGGACGCGTCTCGATCGACGACGTCAACGACGCGCTCGACGTCAAGCTGCCGCAGTACGAGTGGGACACGGTCGCGGGCCTGATGCTCGGGCTCCTCGGGCACATCCCGATCGAGGGGCAGGAGGTGCGCTTCGAGCAGCTCAAGCTCAAGGCGGAGAAGGTCGTCGGACGGCGCATCAAGTCCGTTCTCATCACCCGTGAGCCGCCCGCGGAGCCGGTCGCCGAGGACGACGACGCGGAGGAGCGCGCCGAGAAGGTGGAGAAGGCGTGAGGAGCCCCGTGCGAGCGGCCAAGGCATCGTCGGTGAACGGTGGCGCGGAGCCCGGCTTCTTCCTCGACGTCCGCCGGCACGGCTTCGCGCGCGTCGCCGTCTGCGTGCCGCAGGTGCGCGTCGCCGATCCCGCGTTCAATGCCGAGGCGCACCTGCGCGAGCTCGAGAAGGTGCACGATGCGGGCGCGCACTACGCGCTGTTCCCGGAGCTCGGGATCTCCGGCTACACCTGCGGCGATCTCTTCTTCCAGGAGACGCTGCTCCGCGACGTCCGCGACGCGCTCGCGCGCGTCGTCGAGGGGTCCGCCGCGTGGAACGTCGCCGTCTCGGTCGGCATGCCGCTCGTCGTCGACGACCTCGTCTTCAACTGCGCCGTGACCTTCCACCGCGGGCGTCTCCTCGCCGTCGCGCCGAAGGCGTACCCGCCGAACTACCGCGAGTTCTACGAGGCGCGCTGGTTCCACGCCGCGGCGGAGGCGCGCTCGCGCGAGGTCGAGCTGCTCGGGCAGATGGTGCCGTTCGGCACCGACGTGCTGATCACGCTGCGCGAGCTGCCGCACTTCGTCCTGCACACGGACGTGTGCGAGGACCTGTGGGTGCCGGTGCCGCCGAGCACGCTCGCGGCCCTCGGGGGCGCGACGGTGCTCGCCAACCTGTCGGCGTCGAACATCACCGTCGGCAAGTGGGAGTTCCGTCAAGCACTCGTGATGGCGTCCGCGGCGCGGAACCTCGCGGTGCAGATGTACAGCGCGGCGGGCTTCGGCGAGTCGACCGCGGACCTCGCCTGGGACGGGCACGGGCTGATCGCCGAGCGCGGCATCCTGATCGGCGAGACCGAGCGCTTCCGCACGGGCGGCAGCTCGGTGGTGGTCGACGTCGACCTCGAGGCGGTGGTCCAGGACCGCATGCGCCAGTCCTCGTTCGGCCAGAACCGGCGCTCGCTGGGCTGCGCGTTCCGCTCCGTCGATGCCGAGCCGACGCACGAGGCGCGCGCCGCACGCATCTTCGAGACGCTCGCGCGCAAGGTCGACCCGCATCCCTTCGTCCCGTCCGACCCTGCGCGCCGTGACCACCGCTGCCGCGAGGTCTTCCTCATCCAGGCGACCTCGCTCGCGCGCCGGCTCGAGTCGCTGCCCGAGCGCGCGCGGCGCGTCACGGTGGGCGTCTCGGGCGGCCAGGACTCGACGCACGCCTTGCTCGTCGCGGCCCACGCGCTCGACCTGCTCGGCCTCGAGCGCGAGCGCATCACCGGCATCACCATGCCGGGCTTCGGCACCACGGAGCGCACGCGGCGCAACGCGCAGCGGCTGATCGCGGCGCTCGGCGCATCGCACCGCGAATTGCCGATCGTCGATCTGAGCGAGGCCGTGTTCGAGGTGATCGGGCACCCTCCGGAGAAGGAGGACACGACGTTCGAGAACGTCCAGGCCTGGCTGCGCAAGCTGCTCCTGTTCGCCTCGACCTCGCAGGGCGGCGGCATCGACCTCGGCACCGGCGACCTGTCCGAGATCGCGCTCGGCTTCGCCACCTACGGCGGCGACCACATGTCGCACTACGCCGTCAACTCGGGCGTGCCGAAGACGCTCATCACGTACCTCATCCGCTGGGCCTCGGACGTCGTGTTCAAAAACGAGCCCGCGGTGCAGGAGGTCCTGCAGGACGTGGTCGCGACGCCGATCAGCCCGGAGCTGCTGCGGCCGTCGGCGACCGGCGAGATCGTGCAGCGCTCGGAGGACATCGTCGGGCCCTACGAGCTGCACGACTTCTTCCTCTACCACCTGCTGCGCTTCGGCTCGGGTCCGCGGCGCATCGCGCGCCTCGCGCGCGATGCGTTCACCGGACGCTACGAGCTCGCCGAGATCCGTCGCTGGCTGATCGTCTTCGTCGAGCGCTTCTTTGCGAGCCAGTTCAAGCGCGACTGCATGCCGGACGGGCCGAAGGTCGGCTCGGGCGGCGCGCTGTCGCCGCGCGGCGACTGGCGCATGCCGCCCGACGCGTCGCCCGACGCCTGGCTCGACGAGGCGCGCGCGGTGCCCGAGCGCGCTGAGGCGGCGCGCGGCGCGGTGGCGCGGGTCGCCGGGCGCGCTCCGGCAGGACGGCGACGAGCGGCTCGCTCGTGAGGTGAAGCTCGGGCGTCAGCCGGGGAGCTCGCCCTCGAGCAGCGCGAGCGCGCGCTCCGCGTCCGCCGCGCGCATGCGCCTCTTGGTCGTCGCGTACGCGTCGCGCGACAGCGCGGCCAGCGCTGCCGCGCGCTCGGTCGCGCGCCCGACCGGGTCGCCGCCGTCCGCGACCAGCTCGCTGACGATCCCGTGCTCGGACGCCTCGCGCGGGCCGTAGACGCGCGCGTGCAGCAGCACCTCGGCGCGACAGCGCGACGGGACCGCGGCACCGGCGATCAGCAGCATCCAGCTCGGCACCGGGATGCCGATCGCGACCTCGTTCATCTGGATGCGGAAGGGGCCGTCGAGCGCGAGGCGCACGTCGCACGCGAACGACAGGATCGCGCCGCCCGCGATCGCGTGCCCGGTGCACGCGGCGACGGTCGGCATCGGCAGCGTGAAGACGCGCAGCATGGTGCGTGCGAAGCGGCGCGTCAGCTCGTTGAGCGCGTCGCGCGACAGCGTCGGCAGCAGCTTCAGGTCGAGCCCGCCGGAGAGCATCCCCGGGCGGCCGGCGATGACGAGTGCGCCGGCGCCATCCGCGTCCGCGCGGTCGAGCAGCCGCTCGAGCTCGTCGAAGAACGGCACGCTCATCGCGTTCGCCTTGCCGTCGTCGAGCGTGATGCGCGCGACGCGGTCGTCGATCTCGTAGCGCATGCGTTCCACGGAGTGCTCCTTCACACGGCTGCGCTCGGCCACGGGCCGGTGACCGCGAGCGTGATGCCGGGATCGTAGACGTTGACGAACAGGGTCGAGCCGTCGGGCGAGAAGGTCGCCCCGGCGAGCTCGGAGGCGTTCAGCGCGTTGCGGGCGAGCGGATGCAGCTCGCCGTTCAGGTCGACGACGCGCATGAATTGCTCGCCGCTGCCGTCCTCGCAGACGATGACCTCGCCCCACGGCGCGACCGTCAGGTTGTCGCCCATGTCGAGCCTCTCGCCGTCGTTCGGCTCGACGAAGAGCTCGAGCGTGCCGGGCTCGTCCTTCTCCTGCGGCGTGCCCTCGTAGGGGCTCGGCACGTAACGGAAGATCTGGCCGCGCCGCGCGACGCCGCCGCTCGTGCAGGCGACGTAGATGCCATCGGCTCCGCGCCACATGCCCTCGCCGCGCGCGAACGGCGTGGCGCCGAGCGCCGCGCCGCGACGGTGCAGGTCGTCCTTCGGCGACTCGACGTCGTCGAGGTCGACCCACTCCGCGTTGATCAGCTCGCCGATCGCGGCCTCGCGCGACGTCCAGTTGCGCAGATCGATTCCGTGCTTGCAGTCGCAGGCCTTGAACGCCTGCAGCCTTCCGCCGGCGGCGAGCCGGGTGCGGTCGTTCGGCACGAACCGGTAGAGCAGCCCGTCGGGCAGGTCTTCGGTCTGGAACACGCAGCCCGAGGCCGGATCGAAGGCGACCGCCTCGTGGTAGAAGCGTCCCATCGCCTTCAGCGGCACGGGCTCGACGAGCCCCGGCGTCGGCGACGCCGGCACCTCGAAGTTCCAGCCGTGCTCGCGCGCGTACGCGCCGCCGGGCGTGACGACGCTCTCCTCGCACGAGATCCAGCTCCCCCACGGCGTCGGGCCGCCGGCGCAGTTGCGCACCGTGCCGGCGAGGCTCAGCCACTGCGCCGCGAGCTCGCCCGTTCTCGTGTCCCAGACGAAGGTGGTCGTGCCGCCCATCGCGGGCACGCCGGCGGCGCCCGCGTCGTAGAGCTTGCCCGCGGGAACCTTGCCGAGGAGCTCGTTCGCCGGCCCGTAGGGCCCGAGGCTCGCCTGCTCGATCACCAGCTCGTGGTTGCGCACGACGATCGTCTTGCCGTCGGGACCCGCGAACGCCCCCATGCCGTCCGCTGCGCCCGGCACGCGCAGCCCGTCGCCCATCGCGTCGCCGGTCCGCGACACCACGCGGTAGGAGAAGCCCGTCGGCAGGTCGAGCAGGCCGTTCGGGTCGCGCCGCAGCGGGCCCGGCCGCAGCCCGCCGCCTGCAGGCGGACCGGCCAGCGCGGCGGTGCGTCGCAAGGTCGCGAAGGCGAGGCTCACCGCGAGGCCGCCGCGCAGCAGCGCCCTCCGGCTGAAGCGACCCGAAGCGACGAGGGGGTGGAGATCGGGGCGAGCCACGTCCGCGCCTCGTAGCATCCACCGCGCGACGTAGACAGAACGGCGCCGATCGGGCAGGACGGTGTGATCCGGCCGCGTGGCCGCGAGCCGCGGCGCCGTCGCGTCGGGCTTCATCGACATGTCGGGCAGCGCGCCCAACGAGCCGCGAATCTGCGACGCCTGCGGGACGTCGCTGCGCCCGCGTGCGCGCTACTGCGACGCCTGCGGGCAGAAGCTCGCGCCCCCGGACGCGGCACCCGCACCGGGGTACACGCCGCGACACCTCGCCGAGGAGGTGCTCGGCCGGCGCTCGGCGCAGGAGGGCGAGCGCAAGCTCGTCACCGTACTGTTCGCCGACGTGAAGAGCTCGATGGAGCTCGCCGAGCAGGTCGATGCGGAGCGCTGGCACCGGATCCTCGACCGTTTCTTCCAGGTCCTGACCGACGGCGTGCACCGCTTCGAGGGCACCGTCAATCAGTACACGGGCGACGGCATCATGGCGCTGTTCGGCGCACCGGTGGCGCACGAGGACCACGCGCAGCGCGCCTGCCACGCCGCCCTGCACCTGCGGGACGAGCTGCGCCGCTACGCCGACGAGCTGCGCCGCGAGGGCATCGCGTTTTCGGTGCGCATGGGGCTCAACTCGGGCGAGGTCGTGGTCGGCCGGATCGGCGACGACATGCGCATGGACTACACGGCGCAGGGTCCGGTGGTCGGCGTCGCTGCGCGCATGGAGCAGCTCGCCGAGCCGGGACGCGTCTACCTCGCCGAGGCGACGGCGCGGCTCGTCGCCGCGCGCTCGGTGAGCAGATCCTCGGCGTCGTCCCCGAGCTGCCCATCCTGCACCTGGTGACGTTCCGTCCCGAGGGCCGGGCGCTCGCCATGCGGCCGGCCGCGTATCGCGAGATCGCCGTCGAGCCGCTCGCGCCCGAAGCCGGGCGGCAGCTCGCCGAGGCGCTGCTCGGCCGCGACCCCAGCGTCGAGCGCTTGCCCACGTTGATCCAGGAGCGCACGGCCGGCAATCCGTTCTTCATCGAGGAGCTCGTCGAGTCGCTGCGCGAGTCGGGCGCGCTCGTGGGCGAGCGCGGCGCGCTCCGTCTCACGCGCGCGGTCGACGCGGTGGTCATGCCGGAGAGCGCCCAGGTGCTGCTCTCGTCGCGCATCGACAGGCTCGCGGACGACAGCAAGGCGATCCTGCAGGCAGCGGCGGTGATCGGGCGGACGTTCGCGCCGGTCGTGCTGGCCGCGGTCCTCGGCCGGCCCGCCGGCGACCTGACGAGCGTCCTCGACGAGCTCGTCGAGGCCGACTTCCTGCAGCGCGACGGCGGCTCCGGCGCGCCGTCGTACTCGTTCCGCCATCCGTTGACGCAGGAGGCGGCGTACCGCTCGCAGCTCGGGGAGGTGCGCGCGCGCTGCCACGCGGCGGTGGCGGCCGCGCTCGAGGCGCTTCACGGCGAGCGCGTCCACGAGCACGCCGCGCTGCTCGCGTCGCACTACGAGGCGGCGGGTCGGAAGACCGAGGCGGCGCGCTGGCACGAGCGGGCAGCACGCTGGGCGGGGCTGCACGACCGCACCGAGGCCCTGCGCCACTGGCGCGCCGTGCGTGCGCTCATCGCCGACGACCCGCACGCCGAGGACACGCGCCCCCTGGCTCTCGCCGCCTGCCTGGGTCTCCTGCACCACGGCGCGTTCTTCGGCGAATCGGAAAGCGAGCTCGCCGCGACGTTCGCGGAGGGCAGCGAGCTCGCGGAGCGCACCGCCAACCGCGAGGCGGCCATCCTGATCCGCCTCGGCTTCGCCGTCGCGCGGCACCTCGCCGGCGCTTCGCGCGAGGCGCTCGAGCACCTCGGCGAGGCGATGCGCCGCGCCGAGGCGGCGTCGCGTGACGATCTGCTCTACTTGACGTCCTGCGTGCTGGTCGAGACGCTGCTCACCACGGGTGACGTCCGTGAGGCGCTCGCCGCGAGCGAGCGCGCCATGACCATCGCCCGCGGCGACGCCGACCTCTGTGCCCACCGCGTCGGCTTCAGCCCGCTCGCGGCGCTGACCACGTTGCGCGGTCTGCTGCGCGCGCTCGGCGGCGACGTCACCGCCGGGCTGCGCGACGTCGAGGCCGGCATGGAGATCGCGCGGCGTCGCGGCGACCTCGAGGTCGTCGCGACGGGCTGCCCCGAC
>JBFMAS010000619.1:0-2415 GCA_040755575.1 Thermodesulfobacteriota bacterium | reverse complement strand
ATCGCCCAGGACCGCGAGCAGGCTGCGTCCCGCGACGGCCCGGCGCCACGCCTGGTGGATCTCGGCGTCGTCGAGGCTCGCCACGACGCGCTGCGACTCCTCGAGCGACGGGAAGCCCGACGCGACGCAATCCGCGCGCGCGAGCGCGCGGTCGAGCCGGCGCTCGGCGAGCACCGCGTAGCCGTAGCGACGCTTCTTGCGCGCCCGCGCGAGATCGGCGGGCGCGAATCCCTCCTGCGCCGAGCGCTGCAGGACGTCGTCGATGATGCGGGCGAGGCGCTCCGCGCGCCCCGGTCCCGCGCTGGCGGACAGCACGGCAGCGCCCCAGCCACGGCCCCACTCGAGCTCGGCCGAGACCTCGTAGCCGAGGCCGTGCCGCTCGCGCACCACCTGGAAGAGCGTGCTGTCCGGGTCGGCCCCGACGAGGTCGAGCGCGACGCCCAGCGCGAGCAGGTTGCGCGGCGACGGGTCGACCTCGAGGAAGCGCACGACGAAGGACTGGCCGCGCTCGCTGCCGGGCAGCCGCAGGACGCCGCCGCGACCGCGCCGCGCCCCGTTGCTGCGCGCCGGCTCGCCGACGCGGTCGGCCGCGACGTGCCGGGACAGCGCCTTGCGCAGCTGCTGCTCCGACACCCCGCCGACCACCGCCAGCACCGCGTTCGCGTTGACGAAGCGCCGGCGCAGGAAGCGCGTGACGTCGCCCGGCTCCATCGCCCGCACCGAGCCGACGGTGCCGCAGATCGGGTGGCCGATCGGCGCGCCGAAGAACGTGCTCCAGCCGCGCTCGTGCAGGTGGTCGAGCGGGTCGTCGCGGAAGCCGCGGATCTCGTCGAGCACGACGCGGCACTCCTTGCGAAAGCGCTGCGGGTCGACGCGGCTGCGGTAGAACTGGTCCGAGAGCAGCTCGATCGCGCTCGCGAAGTCCTCGTTGAAGACCTCGATGGTGAGCGCGATCGACTCGTAGCCGGTGGTCGCGTTGTGGCTGCCGCCGATCTCGGCCGCGCGGCGGTTCAGCGCCAGCTGGTCGAGGGCGTCGGTGCCCTGGAACAGCATGTGCTCGGCCATGTGGGCGAGGCCGGGCGTCGCGCCGTCGTAGCGGGCCCCGGCGCGCACGTTGATCGCGATGGCGGTGATCGGTCCCGGAAGCGGTTCGTAGACGACGGTGAGGCCTCGGAAGCGGAAGGTGCGGACCGTGGCGCGCTGCGGCATCCACCTCTCAGCAACGGATTTTCTCTCTCGAAGCAAGTGCGAAACCTGCTACCATCCGGCGCTTTCCGAGGACACGCACCGCACGAGGGCGAAGAGATGATCGAAGAAGAGTTGTCCAAGCAGTTCCTCAGGGTCACCGAGATGGCGGCCATCGAGTCGGCCCGCACCATGGGCCAGGGCGACCGGCGTCACTCGGACCACGTCGCCGTCGAGGCGATGCGTCAGGCGATGGACACGCTGCCGATGCGCGGCGAGGTGGTCATCGGCGAGGGCGAGCGCGACGAGGCGCCGATGCTGTACATCGGCGAGCACGTCGGGCGCGGGCGCACGGAGGACCCCGAGGTCGACATCGCGGTCGACCCGCTCGAGGGCACGAACCTGTGCGCGACCGGCTCGCCGGGCGCGATCGCGGTGCTCGCGGCCTCGACGCACGGCGGGCTGCTGAAGGCGCCCGACTGCTACATGGAGAAGATCATCGTCGGCCCCGCCGCGAAGGGCGCGATCCACCTCGACGCCCCGGTCGCCGAGAACCTGAGCGCGATCGCGAACCGCCTGGAGCGCTCGGTGAAGGACCTGGTCGTGATCGTCCTCGACCGGCCGCGCCACGAGCAGCTCGTCGAGGACATCCGCCGGGCCGGCGCGCGCATCCGCCTGATCAGCGACGGCGATCTCTCGGCCGGCATCTCGGTCGCGGTGCGCGGCACCAACGTGCACGCAGTCATGGGCATCGGCGGCGCGCCCGAGGGCGTGCTCACCGCGGCCGCGCTGCGCTGCCTGAACGGCGCCATGCAGGCGCGCCTGGTCCCGACCAAGGACGGTCAGGAGGAGCGCATGCGCTCGATGGGGATCACCGACCCCAAGCGCATCTACACCGAGCGCGACCTGGCACCCGGGCAGGAGATCCTGTTCGCCGCCTCCGGCGTGACCGACGGCACGCTGCTCAAGGGTGTGCGCTTCTTCGGCCACGGCGTGCGCGTGAGCTCGGTGATCATGTCGCGCCGCCAGCGGCGCATCCGCTTCATCGACACCGTGCAGGTCGACGACGACCCGGATGTCGTGATCGAGTTCTAGCGAGGGACCCGGCCCACGCGCTTCGCGCGCGGGTTTCCGTCCAGTGGAATTTCAGCGGCGTCGCGGCAGGGTCGCGAGGACGGCGGCGGTCGCCGGCAGGGCGGCGGCCGCGCGCGGCGAGGCGAGCAGCGCGCG
>JBFMAS010000618.1:0-26568 GCA_040755575.1 Thermodesulfobacteriota bacterium | reverse complement strand
CGGTGCGGTGGTGACGCGCGCGCGCGGGGCAAGCGCGGGTGGCCGGTGGTGACCGCGGTGGCGCGGACCGGTTGGCGGCTAGGGGGGTGGGGGTCGGCGGCCGTGCATGCGGTGGTGCGTGGGACGGCGGCGTGCCGGCGCGGAGAGGCGCCGTGCGTCGTGCGTGCAGGTGCGAGCGAGGTGCGTGCCGTGCGACACGCGTGCGGCGTGCGTGCGTGGCGGCGTGGCGTCGCCGGTCGCGCAGGCTTGTACGCGCGTGGAGGCTGGCGGCGTCTGGCCCGCGACTCGAAGCACGTTCGCGCGTGGGTGATGCTGCCGTGCTCGCCTCGCCGTCCGCACGGGGCGCGATCCCATCGTCGCCGCTCGTTCTTGCGGCCGTTGGTGGCCGCGCCTCCGAGCATTCGGTGCGCGCGCCCGCGTGCTGCCCGGTCCTCGCCGGTGCCTGCCCCTGCCACACCCGCGGCCCGTCTCGTCGGCTCAGGTGCAACAAAATGTTTCTACTTGGCACCACGATCCGCATCGAGCATTATCGCTCAATCAAATGCGCCCGAGGCAGCTTCCTCTTGCACTGACACAGCGACCGCGCCGCGGGGGTGCGCGCCGCGGTGCCGGCCGCAAGCGTGCACCCGGTCGGCGGCCCTCCGTGCCGCACCGCGTGCGCCCGGCACACGACGCGCGGCACCCCGTGCTCGTCAGCGCGCTGGTTCGACGGCTTCCGCTGCGCCGGCGGCGCGCCACGAGGCCCGCAGCCGGCGTCGCGGGGCGAGCGAGTGACGCGGTCGCCGCGGACGTGGCTGCTCCGCGTCGGCTGGCGACGGCATGGACTCCTGTCGCCCGACGAGGGCCCCGCGCCGCCGCCGCGCGGCCGTTCACGGTAGACAATCGACGCGTGCTCAGGACCTCTTCGGCGCCGGCTGGTCGAGGATCACGGTCTTCGCCTCGAGGAAGGGGTGCAGCCCTTCGGTGCCGCCCTCGCGGCCGATACCCGACTGCTTGAAGCCGCCGAACGCGATCGTGAAGTCCGTCTTGAAGGCGTTGTGGCCGACGGTGCCGGCGCGGATCCGCCGGCCGACGGCGTAGGCGCGCTCCGGGTCGTTGGTGAAGACGGACGCGTTCAGGCCGTAGATCGTGTCGTTGGCGATCTCGATCGCCTGCTCCTCGCTGTCGGCAGGGATGACGCTCAGCACGGGGCCGAAGATCTCCTCGCGCGCGATGGTCGAGCCGTTGTCGACGTTCGCGAACACGGTGGGCTCGATGAAGTAGCCGCGCGCGAGCTGCGGCGGACGGCGTCCGCCCGTCACGAGGCGCGCACCCTCGCCGCGCCCCTTCGCGATGTACGACTCCACGCGGTCGCGCTGGCGCTCCATCGCGAGCGGTCCCATCTCGGAGGACGCTTCGAACGGATCCCCTACCCTCACCTTGCCGAAGCGGCTCGCGAGCGCGTCGACGAAGTCGTCGTGCCGCCGCCTGCCGACGATCAGCCGCGTCAGCGACGAGCAGACCTGCCCGCTCAGGAAGCGCGCGCTCTGCGCGATCGATTCCGCGGCCGCGTCGACGTCGTAGTCGTCGAGGATGACCGCGGGAGACTTGCCGCCGAGCTCGAGGGTGCAGCGCGCGATGCGCTCGCCGCAGATGGCGCCGATCCGCCGGCCCGCCGCGGTCGAGCCGGTGAACGTGATCTTGTCGACGCCCGGATTGCGCACGAGCCGCTCGGACACCTCGCGGTCGGCCGTGACGACGTTGAGCACGCCCGGCGGCAGGCCGATCTCCTCGCAGATCTCGGCGAACAGGTACGGCGCCGCGGGTGCTTCGGGCGATGCCTTGAGCACCACCGTGCAGCCGGCGATCAGCGCGGGCGCGGTCTTGTGCGCGATCAGCGCGTTCGGCGCGTTCCAGGGGATGATCGCGCCGACGACGCCGACGGGCTCGCGAACGAGCAGCGCGCGCTTGCCGTCCTGCGAGACGTACGGCTCCTCCCAGGCGAACGTGTCGGCCAGGCCGGCGTGGAAGCGGAAGGTCTGCACCGGCCCGAGGACCGCCCGCTTCGCGACGGAGTGCAGGACGCCGGATTCGCGCGTCCACGTGTCCGCGAAGGCTTCGGCCTTCGTCGCCCAGGCGTCCGCGATCTTGCCCAGCCAGGCCGCACGCTCGCGGTGCGTCATCCGCGGCCACGGGCCTCGGTCGAACGCCGCACGCGCCGCGGCGACGGCACGGTCGACGTCCTCGACCTGCGCCTCCGCGACCGACAGGAAGACGTCCTCGGTCGTGCTGTCGCGCACCTCGATGCGAGCGCTCGAGGAGGGCTCGGCCCATTCGCCGGCGATGAAGAACCGGTCGGGGTGGCGGATTCTATCCTTGGCTTGACTGGTGGACATCGCTCCTCCCTTCACGGCCCGGCCGGCAGCGCCGCGGCGCGCCCGGAGCGGCGCCGCAGCCGCATCGGCAGGTCGTTCAGACCGCGGATGATGAACGTCTCGAGGTAGGATAGCGAGCCCGGATCGAGCAGCCGCAGGCCGTCGAGCCGCGCCAGCAGCCGCTCGAAGCTGATGCGCGCCTCGGTGCGGGCGAGGCTCGCGCCGGGACAGAAGTGCTCGCCGTGGCCGAAGGCGACGTTGCGCCTGGCGTTCGCACGCTTCGCGTCGAAGCGGTCCGGGTCCTCGAAGACGCGCGGGTCGCGGTTGGCGGCGCCGATGACCGCCATCAGGATCGACCCCGCGGGCACGCGAACGCCGGCGATGCTCGTGTCGCAGAGCGCCAGGCGGAAGGAGCCCTTGATCGGCCCCTCGAGGCGCAGGCATTCCTCGACGAAGTTCGGGATCGCGCCCGGGTCGCCGCGCAGCTCCTCGGCGAGCGCGGGCTGCTCGCACAGCACCCGCATCCCCGCGCAGAGCAGACGCGCCGTGGTCTCCTGCCCGGCAGCGAACAGCACGCTCGCCAGGCGTACGACGTCGTCCACCCCGGGAAGCGCTCCGTCGGGGAACTGCACCGTCGCGAGCCGGCTCATCACGTCGTCGCGCGGCGACGCGCGGCGCTCCTCGATGTAGCGGGTGAAGTAGGGATGCAGGTTGGCGAACACCTGATCGCCGACGTGCCGGCCTTCGGGGTCTCCGACCGTACCGGCCTGGCCGCCGAGCCAGCCGCGAAAGGTGTCGTGGTCCTCGCGCGGCACCCCGAGCAGGTCGGCGATCACGAGCAGGGTGAAAGGCCTCGCGTAGGCGGCGCCGAACTCGACCTCGCCGCGACCTTCGAACTCGTCGATCAGCTCGTCGGCGAGGGCCCAGATGAACTCCTCGTTCTCCTGGAGCCGCCTCGGCGTGAACAGCTTGCCGGCGAGCGCACGATGACGCGTGTGCTCGGGGGGATCCATGCTCATGAGCTGGTCGCCGAGCGGCATCTCGTGGCGACGGCGCGCGACGACCTCGGCCCAGCTCTCGCCCTCGTCGGGCTGCGGCACGTCGACCAGCGGGCCGAGCGGCCCCACGATCGCCGAGAAGCGCGCGTGGTCCCGGTAGATCTCGAGGAGCTCGTCGAGGCCGGAGACCATGAAGACGCCCTTGTGCGGCTCGCGCCAGACCGGCCCTCGCTCGTGCAGCGCACGGTAGTACGGAAGGGGATCCTGGAGGATGTCCGGGTCGGTGAAGAAGTCCCGCTCGAGCACGTTCATCGCGTGCCTCCTGCCCCGCTGTCGAACGGGGTCGACAGCGCGTGGGCCATCTGCCGTATGATGTCGCCGATCGTCGCGTAGCCCTTGGCGTAGTCGGAGGGCTGCTTGCCGCCCCCGCCGACGCGCGGCGTGAGGTCGACGTTCTTCGCCCGGGCGCGCAGCGCGCCCACGGTGCACTGCTCCTTCGGGAGGTGCGCGAAGGGGTCGTAGCGGAAGTGCCGCACGACGTTCTGCCAGGTCATCTTGTCGACGTCCGCGTCCGGTACGCCTTCGAGCGAGGCCCACAGCTTCTCGGGCGCGTTCGGCCAGGTCGAGTCCGAGTGCGGGTAGTCACACTCCCAGGTGATGCCGTCGACGCCGATCAGGTCGCGGTTCCGCACGCCCGCGGCGTCGTCGATGAAGCACGTGACGACGTGCTCGCGGAAGACGTCGCTCGGCCTCTTGCCGTCCGGGAAGCGGTGCAGCGTCCAGCGATGGTGGTGCTCGTGGACGTAGTCGATCCGCTCGAGGAAGTACGGGATCCAGCCGATCCCGCCCTCGGAGAGCGCGATCCTGAGCCCCGGGAACTTGCGCAACACCTCCGAGAAGACGAGCTCCGTGGCGCAGTTGAACAGCGTGATCGGCGTGCCGACGATCATGATCTCGACCGGCGCGTTCACGTCCTGCATGTTGAGCCGCGTCCCCGAGCCGATGTGGATGCAGACGATGGTGCCCTGGTCGCAGCAGGCCTTCCAGAAGGGATCCCAGTGCGCGTCGTGCAGCGTCGGATAGCCGAGCGCGCTCGGGTTGTCGGCGAAGGTGACGGCGTGGCAGCCCTTGCGGGCGACGCGCCGCACCTCGCGTGCCATCTCCTCGGGGTCCCAGATGGGCGGGATCGCGAGCGGGATGAAGCGTCCGGGGTGGCGGCCGCACCAGTCGTCGACGTGCCAGTCGTTGTAGGCGCGCAGCATCGCGATGGCGAGCTCCCTCTCGCCGGCCGCGGCCGACCGGCCGAAGAGCTCGCCGACGAAGCCCGGAACCGTGGGGAAGCAGAGCGATCCGAGCACGCCGTTGACGTTCATGTCGTCGATCCGCGCGTCGACGTCGTAGCAGCCCGGCCGTAGCTGCGAGAGCGCGGTCGGCTCGACGCCGTACTCCTCCGGCGGGCGGCCGGCCACGGCGTTCAGCCCCACGTTGGGGATCTGCTGGCCCTCGAACAGCCACAGGTTGGTGCCGTCCTCCTTCGTGACGAGGCGAGGCGCGCGGTCCTGCCACTTCGGCGAGAGGTGGCGCTGCCACACGTCCGGCGGCTCGCAGACGTGGTCGTCGACGCTGACGAGGATCATGTCGTTCATCCGCATCCCGGCTCTCCTCGGTCGACCGCGGCTTGCGCGTCTGCGATTGCCGTCATACCGGCGCCCAAGTAGGATCCGCCGCCCGCGCGGCGGCGGTCGGCATGGCAGCGATGCGTCCCACGAGCGAAGCACGGCGAGTCGACGGCCTCGCCGACACCATCCCGTCGGCCGTGGCGACGAGCGTCGCCGCGCGGCGCGACGCCGAAGCCGTCGTCGAGCCCGACCGACGCGTCACGTACCGCCAGCTCGGCGACCTGGTCGAGACCGCGACGCGCGCCATGATGGCGGCCGGCGTCGAGCCGGGTGATCGCGTCGCCATCTGGGCACCGAACGGGCTCGGCTGGATCGTCGCCGCGCTCGCCGCCCAGTCGAGCGGCGCCGCCGTCGTCCCCGTCAATACACGATTCAAGGGCGAGGAGGCGGCCCACGTCCTCTCGGCCTCGAAGGCCGTCATGCTCGTTACGACGGTGGGCTTCCTCGGCATCGACACCGTCGCCATGCTCGCCGCCGCCCGGACGCCGCTCCCCCGCCTGCGCCGCATCGCGCTGCTCGAGGGCTCGGCCGGCGCCGTCGATGCCCCGAAGGACGCGGAGGTCGAGCCCTGGCACGCGTTCGCGCGACGCGCCGGGAAGGTCCCGGCCGCGGCTGCGATCGAGCGACGCCACGGCGTGCGGCCGACGGACACGAGCGACGTGCTGTTCACCTCCGGCACGACCGGGCGACCGAAGGGCGTCGTCATGACCCACGGGCAAACGGTCCGTCAGTTCCGCGACTGGTGCGCGTTCGCCGGGCTGCGGCCCGACGACCGCTACCTCGTGGTGAACCCGTTCTTCCACATGTTCGGCTACAAGGCGGGATGGCTCGCGAGCCTGCTCGCGGGCGCGACCATCGTCCCGGTCCCGGTGTTCGACGTCCCGGCGGTCCTGTCGCTGGTCGAGCGCGAGCGCATCACGGTGCTTCCCGGCGCTCCGACGATCTACCGCTCGATCCTCGACCACCCCGGGCGCGATGCGTTCGACCTGCACACCCTGCGGGTGGCCGTCACCGGAGCGGCCGACATCCCGGTCGCGCTGATCGAGGAGATGCGCGCCGAGCTCCCCTTCCGCTCGATCCTCACCGGCTACGGACTCACCGAGGCGGGCACGTGCACGGGGACGCGGCCCGACGACGACGCGGAGACCATCGCCACGACGGCCGGGCGGGCGATGCCGGGCCTCGAGGTGATCGTCGCCGATGCCGACGGGCGGGAGGTCGAGCGCGGCACCACGGGCGAGCTGCTGGTCCGCGGCTACGGCGTGATGCAGGGCTATCTCGACGATCCCGACGCGACGGCGGCCGCGCTCGACGAGCGCGGCTTCCTGCACACGGGCGACCTGGCGACGATGGACGAGCGCGGCTACGTGCGGATCGTCGGCCGGTCGAAGGACATGCTGATCGTCGGCGGCTTCAACGTCTACCCGGCCGAGGTCGAGAACGCGCTGCTCGCGCACGATGCGATCGCCCAAATCGCGGTCGTCGGCGCGCCGGACGACCGCATGGGGGAAGTCCCGGTGGCATACGTCGTCCCCGCCCCGGGACGGTCCGCCGATGCCGGTGCGATCGTCCGCTGGGCCCGCGATCGCCTCGCCAATTATAAAGTTCCGCGGCATGTCGTCGTCGTCCCGGCGCTCCCGACCAACGCGACGGGCAAGATCCTGAAGGACGAGCTGCGCACTCGTGCGGCGGCCGATGTCGCCGTGTCGGGCGGCTAGGCCAGGGTCAGCGGCCGAAGTTCATGGACTGCGCGATGACCGCGAACCCTTCGGTCGCAGCCAGGCGCTTGCCGACCACCGCCTGGTAGTCGGGCGATCCGTACCAGGCCCTGGCCGCCGCCGGAGACTCGAACCTGACGATCACGGTCTGCGGCCCGGGGGGCGCGCCCTCGATGGTCTCGGCCGCGACGTCGAACGCGACCACCTCGCCGCCCGCCGCCTGGATCGTCGGCCCCGCGGCGGCCTGGTACTCGCGATAGAGCCTCGGGTCCTTCACGACGTACTGCGCGATGAAGTAAGCGGCCACGGTGTCTCCTCCTGCGCCTCGATCGCGCGGATGCCCCGGAACGGGTCGTTTCCGGTTCTTGAGAACATTCTTTCCGGACGCGTGCAAGCTCGATCGACCGATCGGCGCGGCTTTCCAGCTCGTCGATCCGCCTGCCGCTTGTCGCTGCCGTGGCGGACGCAGTACGTTCCGGAAATGCCATTCTCAAAATCGGCCGACGACCGTTCTCCGAGGCCGCTCGACGTCGCCCGCTGCCGCGCAGAGCTCCACGCGTGGCTCGAGGCGCACCAGGCCGAGCTGGCGCCGCGCCATGTCCCGCCGGGGACGCTCGACGAGCGGGTCGCCCAGATGCAGCGCGTGAAGTCGATCCTGTTCGAGGCGGGCTGGATGCAGCTCGGCTGGCCGGAGCGCGTCGGCGGACGGGGCGGGCCGCCGGCGGAGGCGCTCGTCGCGGTGGAGGCTCTCGAGGCGTCGCTCGGCGCCGCCCGGGAAGAGCCGGGCCCCGACACCGCGGCGCTCGCGAAGGCGATCGCCGGACGGTCCGCGCTCGCGGTGGCACGACACTGCCAGCAGGTGCTGGCCGGCATCGGCTTCACCGCGGAGCATCCGTTCCACCGGCTCGCGAAGCGCACGCTCGCGCTCGAGGGCGTGCTCGGATCGGCCGACCGGATCGTGCTCGACGCCGGACGGCGGCTGCTCGCCGGGCGTCGCGTCCCGACGCTGATCGAGCTGTGAGGCCGCGGATCAGTCCGACCAGGGCTCCTCGTCCCACGGGCGATCGAGCGGCGCCATCCCGCCCCCGACCGGGAAGAACTGCCGCTGCGCGTACGTCTCGCGCGCGAGGCCGTGGGCGAGCTCGTCGAGGAACGCGCGCTTCAGGTCCTGCGTGAACAGCAGGCGGGTGTAGCGCAGCGCGAGGGGCGGCCGCTTCGCCAGCTCGCGCGCGAGCTCCCACGCCCGGTCGAGGAGCCGGTCCTTGGGCAGCACCTCGGCCACCGCGCCCCACTCGAGCGCCTCCCGTGCCGAGAGCTTCCTGCCCGTCAAGAGCATGTACCGCGCCCGGCTGCGCCCGATGAGCAAGGGCCAGATGACGTGCTGGCCGTCGCCCGGCACCATGCCGCGCGGGAAGTGCGCGAGGTCCTGGAAGTAGGCGTCCTCGGACGCCAGCACGATGTCGCCGAGCAGCGGCACCTCGGAGTGGATGTTGCACGGCCCGTTGACGGCGCTGATCACGGGCACCTCGACGGCGAGCACGTTCTCGATCAGCATGCGGCCGTACCACGCCTTCTCGTCGAGCCGCGCGAGGCCCTTGTCGCCGTCCATCGCGCGGTAGCTCGGCCTGTCGACGCCCGCGGACCCCCAGGTCGCGTTGTAGCTCGCGCCCGTGCCGGTGTGGATCAGCACCTTGATCTCGCGGTCGCCGGCGACGTCGGCGAAGGCGTCCGACAGCTCGTCGTGCGCCTTCCAGTCCCACACCAGCGGGCCGCCGCCGGTGTGGCACTGCATCAGCAGGATTCCCTCCTCGCTGAGCTCGAAGCGGAAGTTGGCGTAGCGGTCCCTGTACTCGGAGAACCTCGTTCGCTTGGCCACGTGCGGTCTCCTCTGTTCAGCCGGCCTTGGACGATCGCCGGAGAAAGCGGGCGACGTTCTCGCGCAGCTCCGTCGTCTCGAACGAGTCGGTCTCGGCTGCCAGCGCGAAGTCGATGGTGGCGAGCACGGCCCGCTCGACGTGCAGGTTGAGCACGCGCTTGGTCGCCTCCACCGCCTGGCGGGGCAGCGCGGCGATCCTGCGGGCGGCGGCGAGGGCCGCGGCGAGCACCTCGCCGTCGGGGCAGACGTGGTTCGCGAGCCCGATCTCCTTCGCGCGCGCGGCAGCGATCCGGTCGCCCGTGAACGCGTACTCCTTGGCCAGCAGCAGGCTCGTGTGCAGGGGCCAGGTGAGCGGTCCGCCGTCCGCGGCCACGAGGCCCACCGTGACGTGCGGGTCCGCGAGGTAGGCCGACTCCGCCATGTAGACGACGTCCGACAGCGCGATCACGCTGCAGCCGAGGCCGACCGCCGGTCCGTTGACCGCGGCCAGCACGGGGATCCGGCAACGGATCATGTTGAGGACGAGCTCCCGGCCCTCGGCGATCACCCGGCGTCGCAGGTCGCGGTCGTTGGTCATCCGCTGCAGCAGCTCGAAGTCGCCGCCGGCGGAGAACGCGCGCCCTTCACCGGAGATGACGGCGACGCGCGCCTCGGGATCGGCGTCGAGCAGCGGGAAGACGCGCGTCAGCCCGCGGTGCAGGTCCTCGTTGACGGCGTTGAGCTGCTCCGGACGCGCGAGCCGGACGATACGCACCGGGCCGTCGCTCTCGACGCGCACGGCATCGGGAAGTGGATCGTGGGCGACGCTCATGGCGTGGGAAGTCCGAGGATGCGCGTCGCGATGATGTTCTTCTGGATCTGCGAGGTTCCCCCCATGACGCTCTGGGCGCGGCTGTAAAGGTAAATCTTCAGCGCGACCTCGTCGGCGTCGACGACCGCGCGCGGCCCGGCTACCGAGAGCGCCGCCGACCCCACCGTCTGCTCGACCCACGTCATCAGGAGCTTGTCGATGGAGCCATTGGGGCCGTGGTCGAGCCCGTCGAGACGCTCGGAGAGGCGGCGGCGGACGTGAAGCCGCAGCATCTCCGCCTGCACGTAGGCCCAGGCGACCTCCTCGCGCTGGTCGCTGCGGAAAGCGCCGGGATCCGCGCGCACCGTCGCCTCGAGGTCCTTGACGGTCTTCGCGTAGCGCGCGACGTAGCCGACCTCGCCGGGCTCGCGCTCGTGGCTGACGATCGTCATCGCGATGCGCCAGCCCTCGCCGGGTGCGCCGATCATGTTGTCGGCCGGGACCCGGGCCTCGTCGAACACCACCTGGCCGAACTCCTTGGTGATGCCGTTGATCATGCGCAGCGGCCGCTGCTCGATCCCGGGCTGGTGCATCGGCACGGCGAAGGCCGACAGGCCCTTGTGCTTGGGGACTTGCGCGTCCGTTCGCGCGAGCAGGAAGCACCAGTCGGCGACGTCGGAGTAGCTCGTCCAGATCTTGTGGCCGCGGATCACCCAGTCGTCGCCGTCACGCGTCGCAGTGGTGCGCAGCGAGGCCAGGTCCGAGCCGGCGTCGGGCTCGCTGAAGCCCTGGCACCAGCGCTCGCGGCCGCTGATCAGCCCCGGCAGGAAGCGCTCCTGGATGCGCTCGCTGCCGTGCGTGAGGATTCCCACCACCAGGTAGCCGAGGCTCGGGCGCGGCGGTGCGCCGGCGGCGGCGAGCTCCTCGTCGAGGATGACGTCGAACACCGGCGGCAGGTCGTGACCGCCGAAGCGCGACGGCCAGGAGAGCCCGAAGAAGCCCGCGTCGTAGAGCGCTACGTGCCACTCGGCCTGCCTCGCCCAGTACTCGTCGTCGGTCGACGAGACCGGCAGACCGGGGTTGTTCTCGGCGATCCACGCGCGCAGGCGCGAGCGGAACGCCGCTTCGTCGGCCGAGTCACGAAAGTCCATCGCCCACCCCCAGACGCGTGCGCTCGAGCTGGCGCAGCTGCTCGCCATCGTCCCCGAACCACTCGGCGGACAGCAGCGCGCGGCGCAGGTAGACGTGGACGATGCAGTCCCACGTGTTGCCGATGCCGCCGTGCACCTGCACCGCGGTCTCGCACACCGTGCGGGCGGCGCGCGCGCAGTACGCCTTGGCCACGCGGCCGGCGAGGCGGGCCTCGTCGGGCGCGAGCCGGTCGGCGGCCCACGCGGGGTAGAGCGCCGCGCTGAACGCGCCCTCCAGCAGACAGCGAGCCTCGGCGAGCAGGTGCTGCACGGCCTGGAACGATCCGATCGCGACGCCATACTGGCGGCGCTCCCGGGCATAGGCGACGGTGACGTCGAGCACGCCGCGCATGACGCCGACCATGTCGGCGCTGGTGAGCGCCAGGCCGAGCGCCGCCCAGGCGTCGAGGTCGTCGCGCGTCAGCGGCCGCGACTGGTCGCGAACCGGCAGCAGCGGCACGCCGGCCGGGAGCGCGCGGATCGCGCGCGTCAGGTCGGCCCCGTCGCGCACGCCCTCGCCGTCTGCGAGCGCGAGACGGTAGCCGTCGCCGTCGGCGATCAGGACGTACGCGGCGATGCGGCCCGGCGCGGCATGGTCGACGGCGAGGATCGGGACGTCCGAAGACCGCCCCGTCGCCACCGCCGCGTCGATCAGGTTGCGCGCGAAGCCGACCACCGCGCCCTCGACGGGCCGCGCGCCCGCGCGGCGAGCGAGGTCCGCGGCGAGGGTCGGGCCCGCGAACGGGACGTCGGCGACCGCTTCCCCGAGCGCCTCGGCGACGATCGCCGCCTCGACCCCGCTTGCGAGCGGATCGCCGTCGCCTCCGTCGCGGCGCAGCGCGAGCCAGCCGGCTTCGCGCACCGCAGCGGCGAGGCGCGCATGCCGTCGCGCGTCGTCGAGGTCGAGCACGCTCCGCGGTCCGAGCTCGCGCGCCAGGCGGCGGGCGGTGCGCCGGAGCTCGGCCTGTTCGGGCGTGTCACGGACATCCATCGGCGAGAAGCGGACTCCTATCATTCGAGAGTCAGCTTGCCAATATTCGGATATGGTCCTATCGTCGCGTTGCCGGCAGCCCGCCGCGAGTCCGATGCCACGGGAGCACGATTACCAGCCGCTCACGGTGGCGGACGTCATCGACGAGACGGCCGATGCGCGGTCCTTCGTGCTCGATGTCCCGCCCCCGCTCGGGACGCGCTTCGCCTACGCCGCCGGCCAGTTCTGCACGTTCCGCGCGGTGATCGGCGGCGAGCCGGTCGTTCGCTGCTACTCGATGTCGAGCTCGCCGGAGGCGGGGGACCCCTTCACCGTCACCGTCAAGCGCGTACCGGGCGGGAGGATGTCGAACTGGATGAACGACGCGCTCGCCCCGGGCGACGCGATCGAGGTGATGCCGCCGACCGGGCTCTTCGTGCTGCGCGCGGCCGAGACGCCGATCGTGGCCTTCGCCGGCGGCAGCGGGATCACGCCGGTCCTGTCGATCATCAAGAGCGCGCTCGTCGCCACGGCGCGCGACGTCGCGCTGGTGTACGCGAACCGCGACCGCGAGAGCGTCATCTTCGCCGACGCGCTCGAAGCCCTGGCCGTGCGCGCGGCGGGCCGCCTGTCGGTGCACCATCACCTCGACTCGGAGAAGGGGTTTCTCGACGCCGCGGCGTGCGCCGCGCTGGTCGGCGACCGCACGCACGCCGACTTCTACCTCTGCGGCCCGGGACCCTACATGGCGGTGGTCGCGGCCGGTCTCGAGCGGCGTGGGATCGATCCGGGGCGGGTCTTCGTCGAGCGCTTCGAGCTCCCCGCGGAGGCGCCCGCGTCGAGCGAGGCGTCCGAGACCGAGTCGATCGTGTTCCGGCTCGACGGCCGCAAGCACACCGTCGCGTACGAGCCCGGCGACACCATCCTCGACGCCGCCCGGCGCGCGGGCCTGAAGCCGCGCTTCGCGTGCCAGGCGGGAAGCTGCGCGACGTGCATGGGCTTCCTCGCCGAGGGGAAGGCGACGATGCGCGTCAACAACGCGCTCGGCCCGGGCGAGGTCGAGGAGGGATGGATCCTGACCTGCCAGGCCCTTCCCACCAGCCGCACCGTGGTCGTCGACTACGACCGCTGAGCGGGCTGCCGCCGCACCTCGATCACAGCTCGGGGCAGAGCGCGGAGAGGAACGCCAGCGTGCGCTTGCGCGACTCGATGCGTGCCTCGCGGTCGGGCCCGAGAGCGAGCACCCGGACCGCCAGGTCGGTGACCCCCGCGTCGCGGAACGCGCGCAGCCGGGCGAGGACGCTCGACTCGTCGCCCGCTGCGAGGATGTCGCCGACGTCGGTGGCGTCGCCCCTGTCGAGCAGCCGCTGGTAGTTCGGGCAGAACTCGGCGTGCCCGAGCACGCGGTTCGCCCAGGCCCGCGCGGCGTCGACCTCGCTCCTGGCGCACAGCGCGACGGGCACGCCCGCGACGACGCGCGGCGCGGGCCTGCCGGCCGCGACCGCGGCCTTGGTGATGCGCGGCACGACGTGCTCCGCGACGGCGCGCTCGTCCGCCAGCCACAGGATCGTGCCCGAGGCGTGCTCGCCGGCGATGCGGAGCATCACCGGGCCGAGGGCCGCGAGCAGCACCCGGGTGTCGGCGCGGTCGGTGACGTCCATCGGGCTGTGGACGCGATAGCCGTCGTTCTCGACGTCCACCGAGCCGGGGCCGCGCAGCGCGGCGTTCAGCACCTCGAGGTAGCTGCGCATCTGCACCGCCGGCTGCTCGTACGGCAGGCCGAGCATGTCGGTGATCACCCAGTGGTGCGAGGTGCCGAGGCCGAGCGTGAAGCGTCCGTCGCAGACGATCTGGTTCGACAGCACCTCCTGCGCCATGGCGATCGGATGACGCGTCTGGATCGGCAGGACCGCCGTACCGAGCTCGATGCGCTCCGTCGCCTGCCCGACCAGCGTGATCGCGGTGAGCGCGTCGAAGTCGCCGGGGATCTGCGGGATCCACAGCGAGGTGAAGCCGTCCCGCTCGGCGGCCGCGGCGTCGGCGACGAGCTGCGCAGCCTTGTGGCGATACCGGCCCTTCTCCGGGCCGGTCATCAGGCCGATCCGCATCCTGCCCTCCCTTCGACGCGCGACCCACGAGGTCGGCTCGCCGGCGACAGTAGCCGAGGCAGAGACCGCTGGCAATTGGATTCTCCGCCTGCAAGAATGGCATTTCAAATGGCGCGCCGCGCCGGCCGTGGCGCGAGTGGCGACGGGGCGGCACATCCAATATTGATCTTCCCATGGCGGGCGTGGACGAGTTGAACGATCGAGAGCCAGCGGGCTGGCGGCAGCGGGCGGTCTCGAGGAGCCTGCGGGCCGCGCGCACGCGCGCGGAGCAGCGCGTGCAGCGGCTCCTCGACGCGGCCTTCGCCCTGATCGACGAGCGGGGCACGAGCGACTTCACGATCCAAGAGGTCGTCGATCGCTCGAAGCAGTCGCTGCGCGGGTTCTACCAGTACTTCGACGGCAAGGACGAGCTGCTCTTCGCGCTCCTCGAGGAGACCATCCGCGAGGCGCTCGAGGATCTCCGCTCGGCCGTCAAGTCGACGTCCGATCCGCTCGAGCGGCTGCGCGCCTTCACCATCCGCCTGCACGAGTGGTGCGACCCGCTGGGGCCGCGGCGCAAGCGCGGCGCCCACAACCGCATCCCGATCTCGAAGTTCTCCCTGCAGCTCGCGCTGGACGACGCCGAGCGCGTGGCCGCGGCGATGGCGCCGATCTCGAAGATGCTGATCGAGCTGGTCGACGCCGCGGTCAAGGCCGGCTCTCTGCAAGCGCCCGAGGCGCGGCGGGCCGCGCTGCTGATCCAGCAGACCGTCATGTACGGCTGGCTCATGAACAGCCTGGTCAAGGATCCCCGCGCCCGCGTCACGGCCGAGGACGCCTGGAAGTTCTGCCTGCACGGCCTCGGCGCCTGAGCGTCGCGTCGACGCTGCGATCTCACAGGCGGACGAGCCCGCGCGGCAAGACCAGCGGGAGATCGGCGTAGCTGACGATCCCCGGCGGGGCGGCCACCACCACCGGGATCGCGTTGATCGCGGGCATGGCGGTCATGATGTGGCCGAGCACCATGAAGTCGGCGAGGCTCTGCGCCTGGAAGTCCGGCGGCGGCAGGAACTGCAGCTTCGCCAGCACCGTCGGACGTCCCTGCACCTCGATGACGTGCCCGTCCTCGATCTGCCAGTCGGGCTCGAGCGCGAAGCCCTTCTTCCAGCGGACGTTGAGCTCGACCACGGTGCGGTCGCCCACCCGGCCCTGCCAGCTGGCCGCGATGCCCGCGACGCAGCCCGCCGCGATCTGCCACGAGCCGAGGTCGATGTCGGTGACTGCCTTGGCGTACTCGGCCTCGCAGACGACCTGGTCGAGCTCGACGCCGAGCGCGTCGGCCACCATCGCCACCGCCTCGCCGAACACGGCCGTGCCGTGCGCGGTCATCGCCTGCAGCTCGGGATCGTCGATCGGCCGGCCGAAGCCCGCCGGCTTCTCCGTGGCAGGCGAATCGTAGGCGGCGGTGTGGGCCGCCTCGCTGATCGTGACCTTGTCGACGCGGTCCGAGATGCCGGCGAGCACGATGCCGAGCAGCTCGACGAAGCCCGGGCTGATCCCCGTGCCGAAGAGCGTCGAGCCGCCTCGCTCGCACGCCTCGACCAGCCGCTGGCGGTCGGGGCCGAGCCGCCGGCCGTTGACGAACGCCGCGGTCGTCACGACGTCGACGCCGGCTTCGAGGATGCGCACGAGCTCGTCGATCGACGGCCACATCGGGTTGTAGACGACGCAGTCCGGGCGCAGGGCGAGCAGCGCGCCGACGTCGTTCGTCGCGGCGACGCCCAGCGCGTCGAGACCGCACAGATCGCCGACGTCGCGTCCGACCTTGTCGGGAGACCAGGCGTAGCAGCCGACCAGCTCCAGCGCGGGATTGCGGGCGATCGCGGCCACGGACTGCCGGCCGACGTTCCCCGTCGTCCACTGCACGACTCGTAGCGCCATCGGGACCTCCTTCGACTTCCCGGTCACCGGGACGGGAAGAGCTTCGTCGCGTGCTCGAGGAGCTGCGCACGCAGGGTGTCGTCGTCGAGGTCGAGCACGAGCGGGTGGACGACGGCGCCCGCGATCGCCGACGCCACCATCGCCGCCTGGACCCGCGCCCGCCGGCCCGACGCGCCGCCCATCAGCACGCGGTTCACGCGCTCCATCACACGCCGGAACGGCTCGTGCTCCTCGAGGAAGCGCAGCATGACCGGGTCGCGCTGCAGGACGCCCGCCACGCGGCGGCGCTCGACGGCGAGGTCGATCATTCCGGCGACCAGCAGCTCCCGCGCCCGCGACCGGGAGCGCTCGGCTTCGGCGGCGCTGACGGCCGCGTCGAGCCGCGTCAGGATCACGGTCGCCACGGCGAGGACGATGTCGTCCTTGGTCTTGTAGTGGTGGTAGACGGCTGCCTTGGTCACGCCGATCGCGTCGGCGATCATCTGCAGCGACGTCCCCGCGACGCCGTGCTCGGCGAACAGCAGCAGCGCGGCCTCGATGACGGGCGCCTGGGCGGCGGTATGGGAGGTGGCGCCCAGAGGAGTCGCGACGACGGTCATCGCACCACACTAGCCGAGCGGCTTGTCCAAGACTAGCCGAGCGGCTAGTCTCGCAGCAACCCGGACGGATGGAGGACGCACATGGCCGAGCGACGGGACGGAGAGTTCGACGAGTTCCTGGCGATCCGCAAGCCGGGGGCCCACCTGGAAGAGGACGTCGTCGCCGACGACTTCGTCCTTCAGCTCGGCGTCGACCTGCGCAGCTACCCGAAGTTCCCCCGCGTCGACGACCGGGTCACCTACCCGAAGACGGGCTTCGACATCCGCCAGCAGGTCGACCGCGACTCCGGGGCCGAGCTGCCCGATTACGGCGGCCCGTACCGGGCCGACCTGCGCTTCACCGACTTCTCGAAGGACGCCCTGGCCGGCAAGTTCCTGCCGTGGAGCGAGGCGTACCTGCAGCTCTGCGTCGACGGCTGGGCTCGGGAGGTCGCGAGGCGCTACGGTGCCGCGACGATGGCCGAGATCGAGTGGGCGGCGTGGAGCGGTCAAGTCGTCCCCGAGATCGAGCGGATGAGGAAGCAGTTCCTGCCGGCCGGAAGGGCTTACGAGGATCCCAACGCGAGCGTCGCGGAGAACGAGCGGGTGCGGACGCGGGTGGTCTACGGCGGTCTCTTCACGCCGGATGCGCGCACGGTCGAGCTGTCCAAGCCGGAGATCGTCCGGTGGCTGCTCGGCAGCCACGAGTACCTGCTGCAGTGCATCGAGGCCTGGGCCACCCAGATCACGCTCCGCTACGGGCTCGACGTGATGTTCGACATCCAATGGACGCTGTGGGGCGAATCCGTCCTGCCGGGCGTCAAGAAGCTGAAGGAGGAGTACCTCGGGATCACCGGCAACACCGTCGCCGACTGGATGAAGGACCTGCAGGTCGACGCGACCGCGATGCCGGGCAAGGCGTTCGACCTCAGCTTCGAGATGCCCGAGCCCGACGTCGGCCTCATGACCTTCAACCGCTGCGTCGCCGTCGATCAGTGGGAGTCGATGGGACGACCGGACATCCTCGAGAAGAACTGTCACTCCACGTGTCCGAAGTCGATGATCGTCACGACCAAGCTCTACAACCCGAACATGAAGGTCGAGATCCTCGCCATCCCGCCGCGCAAGGACCCCGGCGACGTGTGCTGCAAGTGGCGCTTCAGCATGCGCACCCCGGACGATCCGGAGTACGTGCGGGAGCATGGCGAGGGCACCGACGAGAAGGATCGCGGCTGACGCCGCGAGCGCCGGTCTATTTCTCCGCCGGCTCGGCGAGCGGATCGTGCTGCCGGCCGGAGTCGAAGCCGCCGTGCTTGCGCATGAACGTGGTGGCGCGACGCCGGATGCGCCAGCCCTCGGGCGTGCGCACGTACTCGTCGCGATACCAGGCGAGGCGCATGGCGTGGGTCTTCTGGTCGATGAAGACGAAGTGCTGCATGCCGGTCGCCCGGTCGCCGTCGAGCTCGACGACCGGCATGTTGCCGATGAACTGCCCGCGCGGCGCCGCCTCGAGCAGCGCGGGCATGCGATCGATGGTGTACGACGTGCCGAAGGCGCTGTACTCCACGTCCGGGGTGAAGACCTCGAGCCACTTGTCGACGACGAACTGGCTCGCGTACGCGAGATACCGCGAGCAGAGCTGGTGGATCTCGACGAGGTCGGCGATTCGCTGCGGGTCGTCTCTCATGGCACCGGCTCCAGCTTGAGCTCGAACGACGCCGTTCCCGTGTCCGGGATGCTCGGCTGCCGCCAGATCTCGACCGGAAACGACACCAGGATGAGGGAGTACAGGAGCTTGAGCAGCCGGAGCGCGTCTTCGGGGAGCTCGTCGAGCGGGAACTGCTCCAGGTAGCAGATGGCCTCCTCGGCGCGCGGGAAGATCGCGTCGTAGAATGCCTGGATCTCGTCCATGGTGCTGGCCAGCCGCTTCGCGTAGCGCTGCGGCTCGCTGTCCAGGCACCAGCCCTCGACGAACGGCTCCAGATCGGAGAACTGTGCGGGAAGCAGGGCATCGGCCATGGTCATCCCTCCGCGCGCGAGCGCGCGTACTCGTCGACCCACTGGTTGACCACCTTGTTCAGGTGTCGGCACATGAACTCCTGGTCGCCCAGCGGGAAGGTCGAGACGACCCGCGACTCGAGGCCCATCTGCGTCGCCTCGAGGGTGCCGCAGTCCTCGAGGGCGTACTCCTTGATGGTGGCGATGCCGAGCTGCTGCGCGAGGCGCTCGCGCACGTTGCGCGGCGGGGCGAAGTAGGCGTTCGCCTCGAAGACGAGCCGGTCGTGCGCGACGGGCCAGTAGTGGTACGTCAAGTACCAGCCCGTCTCCCAGAACACGATCGCGAAGTTCGGGAAGATCTGGAACGAATCCAGGCCCCAGTTCTTCTTGTTCCCCGGGTTGAGTCCCGGCGGCAGCGTGTCGGTCACGATCTCGGACGGGTCCCAGGGGCCGAACAGACCGCTGCGCATCACCCGCTCGATGGGGTTGTAGAACTCCGGCACCAGCTTGCCGCCGGCGCCCCCGCTCGTCGAGCCGACCCGATGCGGGCCGTCGATCTGGAAGTGGCTGGTGTAGAAACCCTTCTCCTTGTAGTCGGCCTGCCGCATGACGGGGTTCTGGTTCCCGTGCAGGATCGGCGGGTGGTAGAACTCCTGGAAGGCGTCAAGAAATACTTTCCAGTTGCTGCGGATGTCGCCGCGGTAGTAGTAGCGCTGCGTCAGCCGCTCGAAGGGGTACTGGATCGCGGTGATCATCGGGCCGAGGAACTCGGTGAGCGTCTGCTCCGGCTGCTTGGCGAGGTTCACGAAGATGAACCCCTGCCAGACCTCGCAGCGCACCGGCACGAGGCCGTAGTCGGCCTTGTCGATGCCGAAGAACTCACCCTCCTGAAGGATGAACGACAAGCGGCCGTCGAGCTCGTACCTCCAGCCGTGGTACTTGCAGGCGAACTGCCGGCAGGTTCCGCTGATCTCCTCGGCCGGGTAGTCGGCCCACACCAGCTTGTTGCCGCGGTGGCGGCAGACGTTGTGGAAGGCGCGGATCTGGTCGTCCATGCCGCGGACGACGATCAGCGAGGTCTTCGCGACAGCGAGCTCCTTGGTGAAGAAGCCGCCCTTCCGCCGGAGCTGCTCGACCCGCCCGACGTTCAGCCAGGCCCGCTTGAAGATGGCCTCGCGCTCGAGCTCGTAGAACTCCGGCGAGATCGAGCTCTCGTAGGACACCGGCGCGGTGTCGAGCTCGGGATAGTGCTCGGTCCAGCTTCCCTCGGGAGGCTTCGGGTATTGCCTCGCGCCTTGCTTCGGAACCTTCAGCGGTTGCGTCATGCCGTTCGTTCCTCCGTGTGCCTCACACGACCATGCCGCCGTTGACGCCGATCACCTGGCCGGTGATGAATGCCGCCTCGTCGGAGCAGAGGAAGCCGCACGTCACCGCGACGTCCTCCGGGGTGCCGGTGCGGCCGACCGGGATCACCCGGGCGGCGACCTTGTCGAGCTTGCCGACGTCGCCCCCGGCCTCGGCGCGGCGCAGCATCGGCGTGTCGATCATGCCGGGCGGGATGGTGTTGACGGTGATGCCGTGCGGAGCCAGCTCCAGCGCGAGCGCTTTCGTGAGCCCGATCACGCCGGCCTTCGACGCGACGTAGTGTGCCATGCGGGCGGCACCCGACTGCGCGCTCGAAGACGAGATCGTCACCATCCGGCCCCAGCGGGCCTCGATCATGTCCGGGACGGCGGCCTGCAGGCAGTGAAAGGTCCCCGTCAGGTTGATCGCGAGGATGCGCTCCCAGCTCCCGGGGGTGATCCCGGTGAAGGGCTCGAACGCGTCGAGACCCGCGCTCGTGACGACGATCGCGATCGGCCCGAGCTCCGCACGCACCTTGCGAAGCGCCCGTTCGATGGCAGCGCGGTCGGCGACGTCGACCTCCGCGGCCGTCACGCGAGCTCCCGCCTCGCGCAGCGTCTCGGCGGCGCGGGTCGCCGCGTCGCCGTGCAGGTCGAGCAGCGCGACACGGTCGCCCCGTGCCGCCAGATGGCGGGCGATCGCCAGGCCCATCCCCGACGCCGCTCCCGTGACCACGGCGACTCGCCCCGTCGTGCGCATCGTTCGGCTGCCTCCGCTGCCGGCGATGATGGACGATCGCAGGGGAGTTTGCAACAATCTTCTCTAAAGCAGAGAATGTGATTTCCGGGCACCGGCCAAGGCCTGCAGACGTGGAGGGACGTGCAGTGGCTCGCTTCCAGAAGCCCGCGGAGGGGACGTGGACCGAGCACCATCCGGAGCTCGGTACCGGACCGGTATCGTTCGAGGACGCGATCTCGCCCGCGTTCTACGAGCTCGAGCGCGAGACGATCTTCAAGCGCGCGTGGCTCTACGTCGGACGGGTGGAGCAGGTGCCCCGGAACGGCAGCTACTTCACCAGGGAGCTGCCCGCCTCAAGACCGCCGTCATCGTGTCACGCGCCATGGATGGCCGGATCCGGGCGTTCCACAACGTGTGCCGGCACCGGGGCAACAAGCTGGTGTGGGAGCGCACGCCCCGTGACGAGACCTGCGGGAACGCCCGGCAGTTCGTCTGCAAGTACCACGGCTGGCGGTATGGCCTCGACGGCGCGTGCACCTACGTGCACCAGGAGCGTGAATTTTTCGCTCTGCGCAAGGAGCAGCTCGGCCTCGCCCCGGTGCACTGCGACGCCTGGGCCGGGTTCATCTTCGTCAACCTCGCCCGCGAGCCCCGGCAGACGCTGCGCGACTACCTGGGGACGATGGTCGGGGTGCTCGAAGGCTATCCCTTCCACAGGATGACCGAACGCTACTCCTTCCGCGCCGAGAACGGCAGCAACTGGAAGGTGTTCAGCGATGCCCAGCTGATGGGCCAGAAGATCACGGCCCAGATGGCCCACGAGTGGGGCGCGGTCAACGAAGTGCTGCCGAAGGCCGGGTTGATGGATCGCGCCTGGGAGGAGTTCAAGAGAGCCGCGGTCAACGACCTCGGCTACGGGCAGACGATGGAGATTCTGGGAATGACGCAGTTCACGCCGTACGGCGGCGGCATGAGGGCGCTCGACCGCGCCTGGAACGGCCCCGATCTCTGGAAGAAGGGGTGAGGCAGTTCTTGCAATGTGCCTCTCGCATTGAGAGAACTACGTTTCCAACGACCCCTCGATCCAGGGAGGCGACGATGGCCCGAGTCCCCGTGGCGGAAGGTCTCTTCACGTTGTCCGCCGACGAGCCACGGCTGATCGGCAGCCGGTGCTCGGCCTGCGGCGTCGTGACGTTCCCCGCCCAGGGCTCGTGCCCGCGCTGCGCCTCGGCCGGGATGGCGGAGCACCTGCTGCCTCGGCGCGGCCGCCTGTGGGCCTGGACGACGCAGGAGTTCCCGCCGCCCTCGCCTCCCTACGCCGGACCGACCGGCGCCGCGTTCGTGCCGTACGGCGTCGGCTACGTGCAGCTCGCGAACGAGGTGCGGGTCGAGACGCGACTGACGCAGACCCAAGGGCTCGCGACGGGCATCGAGATGGAGCTCGTGCTGGTGCCGTTCCGGACCGACGACGACGGCAACGAGGTCGCGACGTTCGCCTTCCGGCCCGTCGGCGAAGTGGGCTCCGGCGCCTGAGCGACGAGAGGAGGATCACGAATGGACGTCGCGATCGTAGGCGTCGGGCTGCATCCGTTCGGCCGCTTCGGCGACCTCACCGGGATCGACATGGGAGCGATCGCCATCCGTCGCGCGCTCGCGGACGCGGGCGTCGAGTGGCGCGACATCCAGTTCGCGTTCGCCGGCAGCTACGAGATCGACAACCCCGACGCCGTGGTCGCGCTCATGGGATTGACGGGCATCCCGTTCGCCAACGTCTACAACGGCTGCGCGACCGCGGCGAGCGTGCTCAAGCTCGCGGCCGACACGATCCGCCTCGGCGAGCACGAGCTCGGCCTCGCGGTGGGCATGGACAAGCACCTCCCCGGCGCGTTCAGCTCCGACCCGCGGCTCTACGCCTGTCCGTCGTGGTACGGCGAGCTCGGCCACTTCCTCACGCCGAAGTTCTTCGGGATGAAGATCAACAAGTACATGCACGACCACGGGATCTCCGCGAGGACCCTCGCCCGCGTCGCCGCGAAGAGCTATCGCAACGGGGCACGGAACCCGAACGCCTTTCGTCGCAAGCCGCTCTCGGAAGAGGAGATCCTCGGCTCGCGCATGCTCAACTACCCGCTCACGCAGTACATGTTCTGCAGCCCCGACGAGGGGGCCGCCGCCGTGGTCCTGTGCCGCGCCGACCGGGCGCGCCGCTACACCGACAGGCCGATCTACCTGCGGGCGAGCGTCGTGCGGACGCGGCGGCTCGGCGCATTCGAGGTGCACAGCCCGTGGCTGCCGATCGAGGAGACGGTCGGACCCACGGTCGACGCCTCCCGGGCCGCCTTCGAGAAGGCCGGCATCGGCCCCGAGGACGTCGACGTGATCCAGCTCCAGGACACCGACGCCGGCGCCGAGGTCATCCACCTGGCCGAGAACGGGTTCTGTGCCGACGGCGACCAGGAAGCCCTCGTCGCGGACGGCGCGCTCGAGATCGGCGGCCGGCTGCCCGTGAACACCGACGGCGGGCTGATCGCGAACGGCGAGCCCATCGGCGCCTCGGGCCTGCGTCAGGTCCACGAGGTCGTGCTGCAGCTCCGCGGCCAGGCCGGCGATCGTCAAGTACCGGGCGAGCCGAAGGTCGGCTACACGCAGCTCTACGGCGCGCCCGGCGTCGCGGGCGTGTCGATCCTGTCCCTGTGAACGCGATCAACGTCCAGCATGGAGTGCGGGCATCACCTCGTCGACGACGCGGCGGAGATAGCGCCAGGCGAGCTCGGGCGGGCAGCCGCCGCAGAGCGGGTGCAGCGGCAAGCTGCCCCACTGCCTGACGAGCGCAACCGCCTGCTCGACGTCGACGACCCGGTGAGCGCCCTGCTCCGCCCGGAGCTCCTCGACGCTCCTCCCCTTCGACAGGCTGGCGGTCGAGTGGCGCATGTCCTCGTTCCACTCGGCATACGCGACGGCGTCGGCGAGGAGGTAGGCGCCGACCTCCCGCCAGCCGACGTCGGGATCCGGGTGCACGAAGACCGAGAGCGGCATCTCTGGCGAGGGAAGCAGGCACATCCCGGGCTCGAATCCGCTCTCGCGTGCCGCGGTCGCGTACGCATCGGCGAGACCCGGCGTGTTCGTCTGCGCGAAGAAGTCGAGCCCGTGGCGGCCGGCGCGACGGGCCGCCGCCCTGGTCGCTCCGCCCCAGGAGAGCCGCGGACGGCCCGCGGTCAGCGACGGCGGCGTCACGCGCGGCATGGCCCGCGCCTCGGACGCCTGCCGCAGGACGTCGAGCAGCTTCGCGAGCTTGGCGTCGGCGATCGCTCCTCGTACCTCGAAGTCGAGGCCGTGGAGCTCGTACTCGACCGGCCGGTAGCCGATGCCGAGCGTGAACATGACCCGCCCGCGGCTGACGTGGTCGAGCACGATCATGTCCTCCGCGAGGCGCACCGGGTCGTACATCGGCAGCAGCGCCGCGGCGACCATGATCGGCACGCGCTCGGTGACGGCGGCGACGGCGGACGCGAGCACCAGCGGCGACGGCAGGTAGCCGTCCTCGGCGGCATGGTGCTCGGAGAGGACGACGCCGACGCAGCCCTCGTCGTCGGCCCAGCGAGCCATCTCGATGACCGCCCGGTACTGGTCCGCGATCTCGGGCGGCGTCTTGCCGGGCACCCGCATGTCGAAGCGCATCATGAACACGAGCTCGTCCTCCTCGTCCTCGGCGCGCGACCGTGATACGCCGCCGCATCGACGTCGTCGTTTCGTCACTGCGTCTACGCTGCCGTGCCCGCGGTGCCAATGGAGAGCCTCGCGCCCGCAGGAAGAAACCGCATGTCGATCTCGATCGGACTTCACGACCACACGGCGCTCGTCACCGGCGCGGGGCAGGGCATCGGCCGCGAGATCGCGCTCACGCTGGCGCGGGCGGGCGCGCGCGTCGGCGTCAACGACGTGGTCGCCGAGCGCGCCGAGGCCGTCGCCGCCGAGATCCGGGGCGCGGGCGGCGCCGCCCGTGCCGTCGCCGCCGACGTGACCGAACGGACGGCGGTCGGCGCGATGCTCGACCACATCGACCGTCACCTGGGCACCGTCGACGTCCTGGTGAACAACGCCGACCACTGGACGATCGGGCCGTTTCTCGAGTCCGATCCCGCCGCCTGGGAGCGCGACATCCGGGTCTGCCTGTTCGGCAGCCTCAACTGCGCGCATGCCGCGCTCGAGCGGATGTGCGAGCGCGGCTGGGGCCGGATCGTGTCGATCGTCTCGGATGCCGCGCGCGTCGGCGAGCCGGACCAGGTCGCGTACGCCGCCGCGAAGGCCGGCGTGATCGGGATGACGAAGTCGCTCGCCCGAGAGGTCGGCCGGCGAGGCGTCACCGTGAACTGCGTGTCCCCGGGGACGACGCTCGCGGACGACGCGCCTCTTGGGGCGGACGACGCGCTCGTGCAGCGCATGGCGCGCCGCTATCCCACGGGGCGCCTCGGCCGGGCCTCGGACGTGGCGGCAGCGGTCCTCTACTTGACGTCCGATCTCGCGAGCCACGTCACCGGCCAGGTGCTGAGCGTGAGCGGCGGCTACACCATGGCGGGGTGATCCGCCCCATTCATGCGCGCCCGCGGTGCTCGTCGAGCAGCGGCGGCAGCGTCGTCGTGCGCGTCGCGCGGTCGACCTTGATCGGGATGCCGACGGCGCGGAGCGGACCGTGCGGCGTCGGCATCTCGACGAGCATGTCGCGCGCGGCGACGTGCTCGCTCGCGAGCGCGTCCTCGAGCGCCTCGACCCCGGCGGCGACGACGCCGAGCGGCGTCAAGCGGCGCACCCACGCCGCCGTGTCGTCGCGCTCGAGGACCTGCTGGATCTCCGCCACCACCCGCTCGCGATTGACGCGGCGTCCCTCCATCGTCGCGAAGGCCGGATCGGCGAGCCAGCCCGGCTGACCCGCGACCTCCGCGAACCGGCGCCAGAACTCGTCGTGCGTCACGAAGAGCGCCAGCCACGCATCGCGGGTGCGGAACAGCTGCGCGGGCACGATGTAGGGATGCGCCGACCGGTCGTAGCGCTGCGGACGCTCTCCCGCGTTGAGCCACGCGCTCGCGATGTAGTTCATCTGCGAGAGCATGACGTCGTACATCGCGACGTCGACCTGCCCGCCCTTCCCTTCGACGATCTTCGCGAGCAGGCCGAGCGCCGCCATGATGCCGGCGGAGTTGTCGACGGCCGAGTAGCCCGTCTTCACCGGCGGACCGTCCGGCGCGCCGGTCAGGGCCATGACGCCGGTCATCGCCTGGATCACGTAGTCGTAGGCCGGCCGATCTGCGAACGGGCCCTCGAGCCCATAGCCGGTCAGGGCGACGCAGACGATGCGGGGATTGACGGCACGGAGGGCGTCGTAGGTGAGCGCCAGCTTGCGGATCGCGGACGGCCGGAGGTTGGTGACGAGCGCATGCGCTTCGCGCACCAGCCGGTGCAGGCCCGCCTGCCCCTCCGCCGTGGTCAGATCCAGGACGACGCTCTTCTTGTTGCGGTTGAGGCTCGCGAAGTAGACGTTGTGCGGCCCGACCGTGTGCGGCCCGATCTGCCGCGCGAGGTCGCCCTCGGGCGGCTCCACCTTGATCACCTCGGCGCCGAGGTCGGCGAGCAGCAGCCCGCAGTACGGGCCGGCGAGCATGTGCCCGACCTCGACGACGCGAATGCCCTGCAGAGGCAGGCTCATGCCCGATCCGGCCGGCGGAGATGCCGCGACAGCGTGGCGATGACGTCCGCGAGCTCCATCTCGGCGCTGAAGATCGCCCGCACGCCGAGCCGCTTCAGCCGATCGTGGTCCTCCGCGGGGATCGTCCCACCGACGAACAGCGGGATCTCGCCGGCGTCGCGTGCCTCGAGCTCGGCCACGACCTGCTCGACGAGCGCGCAGTGGCTGCCCGACAGGATGCTGAGGCCGATCGCGTCGACGTCCTCGTCGATCGCGGCCCGCGCGATGTAGTCGGGCGACTTCCGCAGCCCGGTGTAGATCACCTCGGCGCCCGCGTCGCGCAGGGCGAGAGCGATCACCTTGGCGCCGACGTCGTGACCGTCGAGCCCCGGCTTGGCGATCAGCAGACGCGTACCTCGCAGCGGCGCAGCCATGGTGTCGCCTCAGAGGCGGACGGGCTCCTGGAACTCGCCCCACGCGTCCTTCAGCTCGCGCACCATCTCGCCGACGGTCGCGTAGGCGTGGCAGCAATCGATCAGGTGGGGCAGCAGGTTCTCGCGATCGTTCTCCGCCGCCGCTCGCAGGGCCGCGAGCGACCTCGCGGCACGGGCCGCGTCGCGGCGTCGG
>JBFMAS010000617.1:0-2258 GCA_040755575.1 Thermodesulfobacteriota bacterium | reverse complement strand
TGATGCCGTAGCAGCAGCGCGCGACCCGCTCGGGGTCGAGCGCGTCGCGCTCCATGAAGCTCTTCGCGAACAGCAGGATGTGCTTCGCGTCGAGCACGCTCAGCGGGTTGCTGCCGAAGACCGGCGCCGCCTTGGCGATCAGCGCCCAGGCGCGCGGGTTGCAGAGGTAGCGCCAGAAGAAGTCGCGCTTGCCGCGGAACAGCGCGAGGACCTTGTCCCGCGAGTCGTCGCCGAGGAAGCGCAGCAGGTCGTCGCGGGTCACGTACTTGAAGAGCGGCTCGAGCCTTCCGTCGACGACGAACACCAGCGACATCGCGTTGCACAGCGGGTGGCCCATGTGCTCCGAGCGGAAGGTGTCGGCGGGAAGCCCGGTCTGCTCCTCGAGCAGCTCGAGCAGCGCCCGCAGCGGGTAGCCGCCGTTCGCGTCGGGCAGGTCGAAGCGTCCCGTGAAGCGCGTCGCCGACTGGAAGTTGATCGCGCGCACCGTGTCGATGTTCGCGACGCCGAAGCGCACGACGTCGCCGAGCTCGTCGTCGTTGACGCCGCGCGTGACTGCGACCGCGAGCGTGCAGCACAGCCCCGCTCGCCGCGCCGCCGCGACCGCGCGCTCGCGCACCTCGGTCATGTCGCGGCCGCGGATCGTGACGTACGTCTCGCGGCGCAGGCCGTCGAACTGCAGGTAGACCGCCGTCAGGCCGCGCTCGCGCAGCCGGATCAGGAGGTCGGGGTCACGCGCGATGCGGATGCCGTTGGTGATGAGCTCGACGTTGCGGTAGCCGAGCGAGCGCGCGAGCCCGACGATCTCCGGCAGGTCGCCGCGCACCGTCGGCTCGCCGCCGCTGATCTGGATCGGGATCGGCTGCCCGGTCACCTCGAGCAGGCGCTCGAGACGGCGCCGGACCTCGGGCATGGGCACGTCGTGCGCCGGGTTGTTCGCGTCCGAGAAGCACACCGGACAGTCCATGTTGCAGCGGTTCGTCACCTCGACCATCGCCATCATCGGGCGCGTGCGGCCGGCGACGAACTCGCCGGTGCGCGGCGCCGGGCCGAGGCCGGTCTGCGGCTGGGAGCGCATCGTCATGGCGGCCATTGGATGCTGGCCCGCCGCTCGCGTTGCAAGCGGCGGCGGAGCGCTTGCGCGTGCGGCCCATCTCGGCTCCAAGCGGAGCATGGGCGATGCGGTGCGGCGGGGCGCGGCGTGTGAGCCCGGCGGCTCGCCGGACGCCGGCTCGCGGACGGTGGACGGTCGCCGCGCGAGCGTGCGGCAGCACGCCGGCAGCCGCCCTGTCGCCGTCGCGGCCGTCGTCCTTTGCGCCCTCGGGGTCGCGGTCGCCTACGCGGGCTCGCTCGGCAACGAGTTCGCGCTCGACGACGCGCACACGATCGAGGACAACGCCTGGATCCGCAGCCTGCGCCACGTGCCGCGCTACTTCACGGACGCCTCGACCTTCTCGACGCTGCGCACCAACGTCGACTACCGTCCGCTCCTGCAGACGACCTACGCGCTGAACCACGCGCTCGCGGGCTACGACGTGCGCTGGTGGCGCCTCACCAACCTGGCGATCCATCTCGTCGTCGCCGTGTCCGTGTTCTTCCTCGGGCGGCGGCTGCTCGGCTCGCGCGCCCTCGCGCCGCTGCCCGGCCTGACGCGCACCGGCGGCGACCTCGCCGCGCTCGCCGCGTCGCTGCTCTTCGCGGTGCACCCGATCGGCTCGGCGGCCGTCAATTACATCTCGGCGCGCTCGAGCTCCCTGGTCGCGGCGCTCGTGCTCCCGGCGCTCGTCCTCTACCTGCGCGCGCTCGCCGAGCCGCGCGCGCGCCTCGCGCGCTGGGCCGCGGGGGTGCTGTTCGCGGCGGCGCTGCTGACCAAGGTCGAGGCGGTGAGCCTGCTGGTGGTGCTCGCGCTCGCGGAGCTGCTGCTCGACCCCAGAAAGCGCGAGCGCGGCCTCGGCGCGCGCGCGCTCGACGTCGCGTCGTGGCGGCGGCTCGCGCCGTTCGCCGTCGTGGCCGCGCTCTACCTGCCGCTGTGGCTGTCGCAGACGGCGCTCGACGCCTCGGCGACGCGCGCCGGCGCGACGATGACGCCGTCGACCTATCTCCTGACGCAGCTCCGTGCCTGGTGGTACTACCTGGGCCTCGTCGTCGCGCCGCTCGATCTGGTCGCCGACTACCCGTCGTACCCGCTGTCGCGCTCGCTCGCCGAGCCCCGCGTGCAGCTCGCGCTCGCGGGCTGGCTCGTCGTGCTGGCGGCGGCGCTC
>JBFMAS010000616.1:0-19254 GCA_040755575.1 Thermodesulfobacteriota bacterium | reverse complement strand
TGCCTCGGGTCTGAGCGCGCCGGCCGCGCGGCTCGCCGGCTTCCCCGTGCGGCGCGATCTCGCGGTCGCGTTCGCGCTGTCCGGCGCGCTGGCCGGGCTCGCGGGCGCCATCGAGGTCGCCGGCGTCACCGGCCGGCTCTACGAGCGCATCTCGCCGGGCTACGGCTACACCGCGATCGCGATCGCTCTGCTCGGCGGGTTGCGTACGGAAGGCGTGGTCGCCGCGGCGCTGTTCTTCGCCGCGCTCTCTGCCGGTGCGAGCGCCATGGAGCGGACCGCCGGCGTGTCGTCCGTGCTCGTCCTCGCCGTGCAGGGCGCGACGCTGCTCGCGATCGCGATGCTCAACGCGGGCGCGCTGCGCCTCGTGCTGGCGCGCGCAGGTCGCACACCGACCGAGGAAGCCGCGGATGCTGCTTGAGACCTTCCTCGCGGCCGGTCTCGCGCTCGGCACGCCGATCCTGCTCGCCGCGCTCGGCGAGCTGCTGGTCGAGCGCACCGGTGTGCTCAACATCGGCGTCGAGGGGATGATGCTCGCCGGCGCCTTCGCCGCGGCCCTCTGCGCTTCCACGACGGGCAGCGCGCTGTGGGGCTGCGTCGCGGCGGCGGCGGTCGGAGCGGTGCTCGCGCTGCTCTTCGCGCTCGCGGCGGTGCGGCTCGCCGCGGACCAGATCATCGTCGGCGCGGCGATCAACCTGCTCGCGCTGGGCGCGACGGGCGCGCTCTACCGAGCGCTGCTCGGTGCGACCGGGGCGGCGCTCGTGCTGCCGACGCTGCCCGCGGTCGGGGTCCCGCTGCTGGGCGAGGTCCCGGTGCTCGGACCGGTGCTCGCCCGGCAGCACGCCCTCGTTCTGACCGGGCTCGTCGCGACGCCGCTGCTCGCGTACGTCCTCGCGCACACCGGGCTCGGCTTGCGCCTGCGCTCCCTCGGCGACCATCCGCTCGCCGCGGCGAGCCTCGGGCTTCCGGTGCGTGCCTACCGTACTGCGGCGCTCGCCGTCGGCGGCGCGCTCGCGGGGCTCGGCGGCGCTGCGCTGACGCTCGCCGCGACCAACACGTTCGTCGAAGGGATGACCGCGGGGCGCGGCTTCATCGCGCTCGCCGTCGTGGTGTTCGGCCGCTGGTCGCCGTGGGGTGCGCTCGCCGGCGCCGCCTTCTTCGGGCTCGCAAGCGCCCTGCAGTTCCAGTTCCAGGCGGCGGCGCTGGCGATACCCTACCAGGCGTTCCTGATGCTGCCCTACGTCCTCACGCTCGCCGTGCTGCTGCTGTCGTCGGGCGGCGCACGCGCGCCGCGCGCGCTCGGCGCACGCTACGAGCGCGAGTGAGATCTCATTCGGGGGAGGAGCCGGGCGACTCGTCTGCGCGCCGGCTCCAGAACGTTCCCTTGGCGAGGTACCAGACGACGGCGCCTGCGGCGGCGTACATCAGCACGCCCTCGAACAGGCCGAGCCCGCCGCCGAAGACGAGCACGCTGACGACGAGCACGGTCGAGACCACGGCGACGACCTGCTCGATGCGCGTCTCGCGGTCGCGCTTGTCGGCGACGAACCGGGCGACGTCGGCGCCGCAGCTGGGACAGCGTCCGGCGGGCTTGCGGACGAGCTTCTCGCCGCACCCCGGGCACGGCGGGTAGTTGTGAACCGGCATCGCGGCGCTTCCTCGGGACGAGGGCGAGTCTAGCGCTTTTCGCGGCGCCCGGCAGGCGCGCGCGGCGCCTTCAGCCGGCGGCTGCGACCGCCACGCGCTCGACGCGACGGCGGGGATCCCCGAGGTGGCGCGCCTCGATGCGGACCGGGTCGTGGCGCCGCTGCTCGAGCCAGCGCAGGAGCCCGTTGCGCAGGCAGCCCGGGTCGATGTCGAGCACCTCGCAGACGGTGGTGAAGGAGAACAGCGCGTGGTCGTCGGCGACGATCCAGCTTCGCTCGACGTCGAACAGCTCGCGACCGAGCGGATCGGTGGCGAAGGCGTACTTCTGGAAGTTCTCGATGCCGTCCTGCAGCACGGCGGCCATGAGGCGACGCTCGCCATCCTGCCACGACCGCTGGCGCAGCAAGCCGAAGAACTGCTCCGGGGTCATGACGTCGGGTTCGAGGACCTCACCGCCGCGGTCGTCACGGGTCAGGAGGGAGTATTCCATGCCCGCATTGGACGGGGGGTCCCCGGCGCTATTCGACGCCGAGCCGCGTCAGGGTGTCGATTCGCCCCTGCCGGCAGGGAGGGCCGCGCCACCCCGCACTTGCGTTGTCGGCTCCGATGCCGCGTCGGCCTGCTGCACCGGGCCGGCGAGGTCGTAGAGCTTGGTCGCGGCGAACAGCTCGATCAGCCGCCGCTGTCCCTCGGCCCAGACGTGGTGCATGCCGCACGTCGGGCTCACCGAGCACAGGCTGCGGTCGCCGACGCAGACGTTGAGCGTGATCGGCCCCTCGACCGCCTCCATGACGTCGCGGAACGAGACCTCGCTCGGGTCGCGCGCCAGGGCGTAGCCGCCGTGCGCGCCGCGTCGCGACACGACGAGCCCGGCGTGGATCAGGTCCTGGATGATCTTCTCGAGGAACTTTCGCGGGATGGCTTCCTGGAGCGAGATCTCCGCGACCGACGAGGAGCGGCCCGGGGCCTGACGGGCGAGGTGGATCGCCGCGCGCAGCGCGTAATCGACGCGCCGGCTCACCTGCATCAGCGCCATGGGAACGACTCCTTCCGCGCTCGCCGTCGCAGGGCGTCACGAGCCCGCGTGTGGTCGAGCGCTGTCACTCGCCTTGCTTCTCGCCCCCGTGCGGTGCTCGCGCGGCTGCGCCGCGGTCCGCTGCCGCGCTGGACGCCTCGTTCGGGCAAAGCCCTCACTCGGGAATCTCCACCGTGACGTCGCCGTTGACGACGGCCTGGCAGCCGAGGCGCGAGTAGGGCGTGAGGCCGGGGGCCTGATCGAGCTTGTCCTCCTCGCACTCCTCCATCTCGGAGAGGTTGTCCGCGCCCTCGCGCACGATGACGTGACAGGTCGTGCACGCACAGTTGCCGCCGCAGTTGTGCTCGAGGCGGATGCCGTTCTCGAGCGCGATGTCGAGGATCGAGCCCGGCTTGCCGTGGTCGCCGTACGGGAGGTCGTTGTCGTCGACCTCGACGGTGACGTTCATCGGCAGGAAGGTCACCTTGTGCGTCATCGCGCGATCTCCACGACGCTCTTGCTCGCGAGCGCCGTCTTGATCGACGCGTCCATGATGCGCTGCGCGAAAGGCGTGCCCGCCTGGTTGAGCGCCTCGATGAGGTCGCGGATGCGGTTGTGATCGCTGCCGGCGACGGCGTCGCGCAGCTCGCTCGCTGCGCGCTCGATCGCCGCGCGCTCCTCGACGGTCAGCAGCTGCGCGTGCAGGTGCTCCGCCTTCTCGGTCGCGTGCAGGATCGACTCCGCCTCGACGCGCGCCTCGAGCAGCTGGCGCTGGGCGAAGTCCTCCTCGGCGAGGTCGAACGACTCCTCGAGCATCCGCTCGATCTCGTCCTCGGTGAGCCCGTAGCTCGGCTTCACCTCGATCGAGTGCTCGCGGTTGGTGCGGACGTCGCGCGCCGAGACCGACAGGATGCCGTTCGCGTCGATGAGGAACGTCACCTCGATCCGCGGCAGACCCGCGATCGCGGGCTCGATCGGGATGCGGAAGCGCGCGAGGCTGCGGCAGTCGCGGGCGAGCTCGCGCTCGCCCTGCAGCACGTGCACCTCGACGTGCGTCTGGTTGTCGACCGCCGTGGTGAACTGCTCGCGCGCCGCAGCCGGGATCGTCGTGTTGCGGTCGATCAGACGCGTGAACACGCCGCCCATGGTCTCGATGCCGAGCGACAGCGGCACGACGTCGAGCAGCAGCATGTCGGTCGAGCTGCCCGACAGGATCCCCGCCTGCACCGCGGCGCCGAGCGCGACCACCTCGTCCGGGTCGATGCCGGCAAGCGGCGTCTTGCCGAAGAACCGCGCGACGCTGCGGCGCACGACCGGGATGCGCGTCGCTCCGCCGACCAGGATCACGTGGTCCACGTCCGCCGCCTGCTTGCCCGCGTCCTTCAGGGCCTGCCGGCAGCGCGCGAGCGTCCTCTCGACGAGGTCCTCGGTCGCCGCCTCGAACGCCGCGCGCGTGACGGTGGCGATCCTGGTCCCGGCGGAGAGCGACAGCTCGACCCGGGCGGTGTCCGCCTCGGACAGCGTCCGCTTCGCGCGCTCGGCCGCGTCGTGCAGGATGGCGATGTCCTCGCGGCTCGTCGTCGCGTGGTCGAGGCCGACGTCCTCCTGCAGGAGGGCGACGATGCGGGCGTCGAAGTCGTCGCCGCCGAGCCGCGTGTCGCCGCCGGTCGCGAGCACCTCGGAAAGCCCCGCGCGGAGCTGCAGGATCGAGACGTCGAACGTCCCGCCGCCCAGGTCGAACACCGCGACCACCGCCTCCTCGGACTTGTCGAGGCCGTAGGCCAGCGCGGCGGCGGTCGGCTCGTTGACCAGCCGGAGCACGTCGAGGCCGGCGAGACGGCCCGCGTCGCGAGTCGCCTGACGCTGGCTGTCGTTGAAGTAGGCCGGGACCGTGATGACCGCGCGCGTGACCTCCTCACCGAGCGCCGCCTCCGCGCGACGTCGCAGCTCGCGCAGGATCAGCGACGAGACCTCGGGCGCCGTCAGCTGCTGCTCGCCGCCTGCGCCGTCCTCGAGGACGAGGCGCAGCGCGCCCGCCGCCTCGGCGAAGCGCACGCGCTCGCGGTCCGACGCGTCGACGTGCTCGAGGCCGACCCCCATGAAGCGCTTCACCGACAGCACCGAGCCGCGCGGGTGCAGGGTTGCCCGCCGCCGCGCGGCGTCGCCGACCAGGAAGGCGCCCTCGGGAAGCAGCGACACGGCGGACGGCAGCAGGCGAGCCCCGGTCGCGGGATCGGGGAGGATCTCCGGCCTGTCGCTCCGCATCACCGCGACGAGGCTGTTGGTCGTCCCGAGGTCGATGCCGACGATGCGCGCCACGCTACGCCTCCGCTCCCGCGCCCTCGGCGAGCGCCGCCTGCAGGTCGCGGTCGAGCGTCCGCAGGTAGGACAGCTCGGAGAGCAGCGCCTTCAGCTCGCGCACCGCCGCCGCACCGCGCTCGTCGCGCGCGGTCGGCTCGCCGTCGCCCGCGGGCCAGCCGCGCAGCAGCTCGGCGAGCGCCGTCCGCTCGCGGTTGCGGCGCTCCGTGAGGTCGCGGTGCGCCTCGGACAGCTCGCGGCGCAGGCTGGCCGCACCCCCGTTCGAGCTCTCCCGCAGCTCCGACATCTTCTCCTGCACGTCGAAGACGTACGCCGCGAGGCGGGGCGGCACGCGGTTGTTGTCGCGGCCGAGGTCCTCGCCACAGCGGGCCAGCCAGTAGCGCCCGCGCGTCTCCACGTCGCGCAGCGTGCGGTACGCCGCGTTCAGCAGCGCGGTCGCCTGGACGCTCGCGCGCTGCTCGTCGGCGGAAGCCGTCTGGAAGCGGTCGGGGTGCAGCTTGCGGCTCAGCGCGTAGTAGCGCTCCTCGAGGCGCTGCTCGTCGACCGCGGGATGCGACGGCAGGCCGAGCACGGCGAAGTAGTCGCTGTCCTGCGGCAGAAGCTGGAGCGCCTCGCAGCTCCGGCAGAAGAACGCCGGAGGCTGGACGTCGGCGCACCTCCGGCAGCGGATCCGAGTCACGTCACACCCCGAACGACGCCCCGCAGCCGCAGCTCCGCTTGACGTTGGGATTGCGCAGGTTGAAGCCGGCGTGCATCAGGTCGTCGGCGTAGTCGAGCTCCGTGCCGTTCAAGTACAGGTAGCTCTTGCGGTCGACGATGATGCGGGCGCCGTCGCGCTCGAAGACGCGATCGCCGTCGCGCTTCTGATCGAGGTCCATCTTGTACGAGAGACCCGAGCAGCCGCCGCCGACGACCTTGACGCGCAGGCCACGATCCTCGCGCTGGTCCTCGGGGACCAGCGACAGGATCTTCTGCACCGCGTTCTCGGTCATCGTGATTCCCGCTGCTGCCACTGTCGTTCCTCTCTCGGCCGCTCGTCTTTCGCTCGTGCTCTCGCCGACCGCTCAGGCCGCCGACGGCTCCTTGCCTCCGTCGCCCGGCGCCGCCTTCGCGGCATGACGCTCCTGCCAGTCCTTGACTGCCGCCTTGATCGCGTCCTCCGCGAGCACCGAGCAGTGGATCTTGACGGGCGGCAGCGAGAGCTCCTCGACGATCAGCGAGTTCTTGATCTGCGCGACCTCGTCGACCGACTTGCCCTTGACGAGCTCGGTCACGTAGCTCGAGCTCGCGATCGCGCTGCCACAGCCGAACGTCTTGAACTTCGCGTCCTCGACGATGCCGGCGTCGTTGATCTTGAGCTGCAGCTTCATGACGTCGCCGCACTCGGGTGCGCCGACGATGCCCGTACCGACGTTCTCCTCGTCCTTCGCGAACGAGCCGACGTTGCGCGGGTTGCTGTAGTGGTCGATCACCTTGGGGCTGTACTCAGCCATCTCTTCGTCTCCCTGTCGCGCCGGCGCTCAGTGCTGAGCGCCCGCGAAGTAGTTCTTCAAATCGATGCCTTCCTTCGCCATCTCGTAGAGCGGCGACAGGTCGCGCAGGCGCCTGACCTCCGCGACCACGCGCTCCGCGACGTAGTCGACCTCCTCCTCGGTGTTGAAGCGGCCGAGGCCGAAGCGGATCGAGGTGTGCGCGAGCTCGTCGCCGACGCCGAGCGCCTTCAGGACGTAGGACGGCTCGAGCGTCGCCGAGGTGCAGGCCGAGCCGGAGGACACCGCGATCGCCGGCAGGTCGGCGTGCGCGGACCCGTTGAGGCCCATGAGCATCGACTCGCCCTCGATGTAGGCGAAGCTCAGGTTCAGGTTCCCGGGCAGGCGGTGCGTGGGGTGGCCGTTCAGGTAGACCTCGTCGAGCTCCGCGGCGATCAGCCGGTGCAGCCGGTCGCGCAGCGCGCCGACGCGGGCCGACTCGGTCGCCAGCTCGGCCTTCGCGATCTGCGCCGCGTGGCCGAGGCCGACGATCCCCGGCACGTTCAGCGTCCCGGACCGCATGCCGCGCTCGTGGCCGCCGCCGTCGATCTGCGCCGTCAAGCGTACGCGCGGTCCCTTCGAGCGGACCCACAGGAAGCCGCAGCCCTTCGGTCCGTAGATCTTGTGCGCGGTGCCGGACAGCAGGTCGACGCCGAGCTCGTTGACGTCGAGCGGCAGCTTGCCGAAGCCCTGGGTCGCGTCGGTGTGGAAGAGGATGCCCTTCTCCTTCGCGAGCTTGCCGATCTCGGCGATGGGCTGGATGGTCCCGATCTCGTTGTTGGCGACCATCACCGAGATGAGGATGGTCTTGTCGGTGATCGCCTCGCGGACCTGGTCGGCGCTGACGCGGCCCTCGTGGTCGACGGGCAGGTAGGTGACCTGCGCGAGCTTCTTGCGCTCGAGGGCCTTGCAGGTGTCGAGCACCGCCTTGTGCTCGGTCGCCGCGGTGATGACGTGGTTGCCCTTGTCCTTGTAGAACTCGACCACGCCCTTGATCGCGAGGTTGTCGGACTCGGTCGCGCCGGAGAGGAAGATGACCTCCTTGGCGCGCCCGCCGATGACGTCGGCGACCTGCTCGCGGGCCCGGTCGACCGCGGTCTCCGCCTCCCAGCCGAAGGAGTGGTTGCGGCTCGCCGCGTTGCCGAAGTGCTCGCGGAAGTACGGCAGCATCGCCTCGAGGACGCGGGGGTCCATCGGGGTCGTGGCGTGGTAGTCCATGTAGATCCGCTTGGGAATGCTCATCTCTTCTCCGGGCGCCCGGCTTGCCGGGCGCGCGCGACTATTCAGACCTGGTTAGTATGAATTAGTAGGAGAGCGCCCCCGAGGAGTCAACCCTGGGCGCGACGCCGCCCCGGGCCATTGCGCCGCCCGGCGGCGCTCCCTAAAGCCGGTCCATGTCCGGCTCCACGCCGTCCGGTTCCGCGCCGGTCGCGACCATCGCGGGCATCGGCGCCCACGCGGGCGGGCTGGTGACCCTGCGCGGCTGGCTGCGCGGCCGGCGCTCGAGCGGCAAGCTGCTCTTCCTGCAGGTCCGCGACGGCACCGGCACCATCCAGTGCACGCTGTTCAAGCCCGACGTGCCGCCGGAGACCTTCGAGGGTGCCGCCCACCTGCCGCAGGAGTCCTCGCTGATCGTCGAGGGGGAGGTGCGGCCGGACGCGAGGGCGCCCGGCGGCTACGAGCTCGGGGTCCGCGACCTGCGCGTGGTCGCCGTGGCGCAGGAGTACCCCATCACGCCCAAGGAGCACGGCACGGCGTTCCTGCTCGACCACCGCCACCTGTGGCTGCGCTCGTCGCGCCAGAACGCGATCCTCCGCGTGCGGGCGAGCGTCGTGCGCGCGTGCCGGGAGTACCTCGACACGCGCGGCTTCACCTTGCTCGACGCGCCGATCTTCACGCCGGCCGCGTGCGAGGGTACCACGACGCTGTTCGAGGTCGACTACTTCGGCGAGCCTGCATACTTGACGCAGAGCGGACAGCTCTACATCGAGGCGGGCGCGATGGCGCTCGGCAAGGTCTACTGCTTCGGTCCGACGTTCCGCGCCGAGAAGTCGAAGACCCGCCGCCATCTGACCGAATTTTGGATGGTCGAGCCCGAGGTCGCCTGGCTCGACCTCGAGGGCGACATGGACCTCGCCGAGGACTTCCTGGTCGAGGTCGTGGGCCGGGTCGTCGCGGAGCGACGTCAGGACCTCGCCACGCTGGAGCGCGACGTGGCGGCGCTCGAGCGCGTGCAGAAGCCCTTTCCGCGCATCACCTACGACGAGGCGGTCGAGCGCCTGCGGGCAGCGGGCAAGCCGATCGCCTGGGGCGACGACTTCGGCGGCGACGAGGAGACCGAGCTCGCGAGCCAGTTCGACCGCCCGGTGCTCGTGCATCGCTACCCGGCCGCGAGCAAGGCCTTCTACATGAAGGCCGACCCCGGGGACCCGCGGCTCGCGCTGTGCGTCGACGTGCTCGCCCCCGAAGGGTACGGCGAGATCATCGGCGGCGGGCAGCGCGAGGACGACCTCGCGACGCTCGAGCGCAAGATCGCGGAGCACGGTCTCCCCGCATCCGCCTTCTCCTGGTACCTCGACCTGCGGCGCTACGGCTCGGTGCCGCACGCCGGCTTCGGCATGGGGATCGAGCGCATGGTCGCCTGGCTGTGCGGCCTGCACCACGTGCGCGAGACGATCCCGTTCCCCCGCATGCTCGAGCGCCTGACGCCGTAGCGTCGCGCCGCGAAGGACCGCCCGCGCGGCGCACCGGCGGGTGCGCCCGCTTGCGCGCCCGTCCGAGGGTTGCGAGACATGAAGGCATGCTCGTCATCGGCCTCGTCGGCGGCATCGGCTCGGGCAAGAGCACCGCGGCCGCGATCCTCGCCGAGCTCGGCGCCGAGGTGATCAACGCCGACGTCATCGGGCACGAGGTGTACGCGCCGGGCAAGCCCGGCTTCGATGCGATCGTCGCCGAGTTCGGCACCGACGTGGTCGGACCCGACGGCCGGATCGACCGCAAGCGCCTGGGAGCGCTGGTGTTCGCCGACAGCGCGAAGCTCTCCCGCCTGAACGCGATCGTGCACCCGCTGATCCGCGCCGAGATCGAGCGCCGGATCACGCGCGCACGCGAGGAGAACCGCGTGCGGGCCGTGGTCGTCGAGGCCGCGATCCTGCTCGAGGCCGGCTGGCGATCGCTCGTCGATCAGGTGTGGGTGATCTGCGCGCGCCGCGACGACGTGGTCGAACGCCTCGCGTCGCAGCGCGGCATGGCGGAAGCCGAGACCGCCGCGCGCATGGCGAAGCAGATGGCGGAAGGCGAGCGCCGTGCGGCAGCCGACGTGGTGATCGAGAACGAAGGCTCGATCGACGACCTGCGCGCCCGCCTGGCTGGGCTCTGGCAGACGCTCGTTCCGCGTTGACACAGGGCTTCCTGGCCTTAAGTTGGGTCCAAGCGCCGTCCGTCCGGCAATCGGCTCCCCTGCGTGCGCCCCCGCGCGCGCCGTATGCCGCGGGGAGACCCGCCGTCCGACCGTCGCGTTCGGATCTTCCGGGCACGGCTCGTTCGTGCGCATTTTGAATCGATGAAGAATCTCAGGCTCTCGCTCTGGTACCTGCCGGCCGCGTTGCTCCTCGTCCTGCTCGCGCAGACGATCTTCGTCGCGCCGCGTCCGGTCGAGGTCAACTACAGCGAGCTGCAGCGCCTCGCGAGCGAGAACCAGATCGAGCGCGCGCTGATCACCACGGACGAGATCCGCTTTCAGCTCCGACCCGATGCCAAGATCGACGGCGAGCTCGAGAAGCAGATCGAGAAGTCGCGCGGCGTGATGGGCAGCCTGTCGCCGGACCAGCGCCCGACCTTCGTCGCGACGCGTCCACCCGGGCTCGAGCTGTCGACGCTGGTCAAGGTGCTCACCGAGCACGGGGTGACGTTCTCCGGCGAGATCGCCGACAACTTCTGGCGCACGCTCCTGCTCGGCTGGCTGCTGCCGTTCGCGCTCATCATGCTGATGTGGAACCTGGTGGCGCGCCGCATGGGTCCGGGCGGCGCGGCGGGTGCGCTCTCCTTCGGCCGCAACAAGGCAAAGATCTACGGCGAGAACGACGTCCAGGCGCGCTTCAGCGACGTCGCCGGCATCGACGAGGCGAAGGCGGAGCTCGAGTCGGTGGTCTCGTTCCTGCGCAACCCGCAGCGCTTCCAGCGGCTCGGCGGCCGCATCCCGAAGGGCGTGCTGCTGGTCGGTCCGCCGGGCACCGGCAAGACTCTGCTGGCGCGCGCGATCGCGGGCGAGGCCGGCGTGCCCTTCTTCTCGATCAGCGGCTCGGAGTTCATCGAGATGTTCGTCGGCCTCGGTGCGGCGCGCGTGCGCGACCTGTTCGAGCAGGCGAAGGCGAAGGCGCCGTGCATCGTCTTCATCGACGAGCTCGACGCGGTGGGGAAGTCGCGCGCCGGGGCCGGCCTGCAGATGGGGCGTCACGACGAGCAGGAGCAGACGCTCAACCAGCTCCTGGTCGAGATGGACGGCTTCGACGCGTCGAAGGGCGTCGTGCTGCTCGCCGCGACGAACCGGCCCGAGGTGCTCGATCCGGCGCTGCTGCGCGCGGGGCGCTTCGACCGCCGGATCATCGTCGAGCTGCCGGACCGTGCCGGCCGCGCCAAGATCCTGCAGGTGCACCTCCGGAACGTGAAGGCGGCGCCAAACGTCGACGTCGACGACCTCGCGGCCCGGACGCCCGGGCTGTCGGGCGCCGACCTGGCGAACCTGGTCAACGAGGCGGCGCTGCTCGCGGCGCAGAAGGGCGCCGACGCCGTCGAGACGGAGCACTTCCTGCTCGCGGCAGACCGCCTGATGACCGGGCTCGAGCGCCGCTCGCGCGTGCTGCGTCCCGAGGACCGCACGCTCGTCGCGCACCACGAGTCCGGCCATGCGCTGGTCGCGTCGCTGCTGCCGCACTGCGACCCGGTGTCGAAGATCACCATCATCCCGCGCTCGATCGGCGCTCTCGGCTTCACGATGCAGCTTCCCACCGAGGACCGCGTGCTGATGCGACGCAGCGAGCTGATGGACCGGCTCGCGGTCATGCTCGGCGGGCGCGTCGCCGAGGAGCTGGTGTTCGGCGACGTCAGCACGGGTGCACAGGACGACCTCGAGCGCGCCTCGCAGCTCGCGCGCCAGATGGTCTGCCTGTTCGGCATGAGCGAGCGCCTCGGGCCGCTGAGCTACGGCCGCCGCGAGGCGCTGTTCCTGGGCGACGGCCTCCTGAGCCGCCCCCAGGCCGCGAGCGAAGCCACGAACGAGGCGATCGACGCGGAGGTCGCCTCGCTGGTGCGCGGCGCGCACGCGACGGCGCGACAGCTCCTCTCGGAGCGCCGCGAAGGGCTCGTCGGGCTCGCGCGCACGCTCGAGCGTGAGGAGACCCTCGAAGGCGACAAGCTCCGCCAGGCGCTCGACGACGCCAAGACCCGCGACGCGGAGCGCGGCCCGGAGAAAAGCCCGTCGCGCGACGAGCCGCTGGTCGCCTGAGGCGCGCACAGCCGCGTCATGCGGGCGTGACGCGGCTCAGCTGCGCAGCGCGTCCTGCAGGGCGTCGATCACCAGCGCACGGAACTGCCCCCAGCCCCGCCACGATCCCGGGCAGGAGCGGAGCCGCGCCGCCGCCTGGTCGAGGCCGTGCGCGTCCGCCTCGAGCCACCCGCTGATCCCCTCGCTCGGGTCGCGCGGCTGCAGGATGCCGCCGTGCTCCTCGAGCAGGAACAGGTAGGTGGCGAACGCCTGGCGTGCCTTCGGCGCGCGGTACGTCAGCACCGCGACGAAGCGGCTCACCTCGACGTCGAGGCCCGTCTCCTCCTCGGTCTCGCGGAGCAGCGCATGCTCGATCGCCTCGCCGCGCATGATGCCGCCCGTCGGCAGGCGGAAGGTGTGCTTCGGATAGCGGTCCTTGGTCTGCAGCAGGTAGAGCCCGTTGGGCCGGCGGATCGCCATCGCGACCTCCGCCGCTCGGCTGCCGTGCAGCGGCGAGCGACGGACGGACGGGAGATCGTGGGCCGTCACGCGAGGCCGTCCGTAGCGGCGCGCGAGGCGGGCGATCTCCGCTTCCATCAGGCTCCCCGACGCCGGCGCCCGATCTCGGGCGCGACGTGGCGGGCGACGAGCGCGCCGAGCGCGGCCGGCAGCTCCGCGACCATTGCTCCCGCGGCCGCCGCGTGGCCGCCGCCGCCGAGTGCTTCGGCGAGCCTCGACAGGTCGTAGTCGAGGTCGGGCGAGCGCCGGAGGGACAGCGCTCGCGCCCGCACGTCGAACAGGCAGAAGATCGTCCGCGGGCTCGTGCGGCCCCACTCGTCGGCGATCTCTCCCGCGTAGCCGTCGCACAGTGCCGTGGTGAGCTTGACGTCGCCGACGTCGCGCGTGACGCGGGTCGCCTCCGCGAGGCGGCGGTTGCGCTCGAGCTCCTCTCCGAGCCGCGCGCGCGCGGCCGCCATCGCCGGGGTGTCGAGAACGCGCTCGTCGAGCTCGAGGAGCGAGCGGTAGCCCTCCCCGGCCGGCATGGCTCGCAGCACGAGCCCCATCTCGCGCGATCCCGCGATGCGGTGCAGCCAGCGGTCGTTGTCGTCGGCCATGTCGACGACGCGTGCGAACGAGCGGAACCGCTGCAGCGCTCCGCGCGCCACGCCCGTCTGCGTTGCCAGACGTGCGAGGTGATCGTAGACGAGCTTCGCAGCCGACAGCTCGTCGGTGACGATGCGGGTCGCGAACGCGAGCCGGTAGCCGCCCGCTCGCAGCCGCTCGATCGCCGTGCGGTGGTGGTCGAACCAGTGCACCGCCACGCCGCTCGCGATCAGGCGTCGGAGATGCTCTTCCGTCTCGACGTCGCTCCACGAGACGTCGGTGATCCAGAGCTGCTCGCCCGGCTTCGCGTCCACCTCGCGCAGGACGCGGTTCACCTCGCTGTTCTCGGCGAACCTCGTCCGTACGTCGGCGCCCTCGTGGAACCGGGCCACGGCCGCGGCAGCCGCGACGCCGTCGAAGCAGTGGGGACCGTGGCTCACGACGTGCAGCACGGGACGGCCCATGCCACTTCTATACTCGACGCCGGTCCCGAGACCAACGCTCGAGCGCCGCTGCGTCCGCAATCTAGGCGGCCGCGGGTCGGCGTTCGGTGCGCAGCGCGTACGAGGCGGCCCAGATCCCGATCGCGAGCATCGCCGCCCTCGTCAAGATATCAGTTCGTACGGCGAGCGAGATCTTCGACAGATCGCCGCCCACCACGTGCTGCGCGAGCCCCTCGATCGCCACGACGATGAGCGCACCCGCCGCGAGCGCGACGAACAGCGGTGCCCGAGCCTGGCCGCGGAGCACCAGCCGCGCGGCGAGCCCGGTCGCGAACGCCAGGAAGACGTGCGCGAGGGAGTGCGAGACGACCGAGTTCCACGCGGCCTGCCCCTCCGGCCGGATCGCGCCGGTCAGGATCAGCAGCCAGTAGACCAGGATCCCGCCGGCGACCGCGAGCAGCGAGCGTCCGAGCCACGCCGCCTCGCCGGCCAGCTCCGGATGCGCCGACGGCACGGTCTTGCGCTCGGTGCGGCCCGGCCGGCCCCGTGGCTTCGGCGTGTGGTCGCGGAGGTAGACCAGCTTGCGGGGAGTCTGTTCTCTTTCCGTCGCCATGGGCTGCCGCTCAGACTTGGGGCGCGACGGGCGGCCCGTGACGGTCTGGCGGCCGGTCGAGCACCGCAGGTCCGAGCCGATGTTACTCGGCTCCCCCGCTGCAGACAAGGCATCGGTCGGTGTTTTGACGCGGTGGACGAACGCTGTGGCGGCGGGCGACGGCCGGCGGTAATGGTCGGGCGTGGATCGCGAGCCCATCTGGAGCAGGCGCATCGCCGACGAGCTGTGGTCGGGCGTCGTGACGCCGCTCACCTTCTCTCTGCTCGCCGATCAGATGGCCGAGCACATGGTGCGGCGGCGTCTCGACAACGCCGGCCTGTCGCATCTGGCGGGCTTGCCCGTCTTCCGGCTCGCGCACGGTCACGTCTACGTCAACGCGACGCTCGTCGCGGACGCGATGGGCGAGGTGCCAGCCGTCTTTCTCAGCGACGGGCTGCTGGAGCTGCTGCCGGAGGAGCTGCGCGCCGGCGTGCGCGCGAAGGAACGCTGGCTTTCCTCACCCCGCACCGCGTCGATCCTGCTCAAGCTGACGCTGCGCGAGCGCGGCTGGATGCCCTGGTCGCGCGCCGCCGTGTTCCGGTCGGCAGCGAGCCGGGTCGCCCCCGAGCTCGAGCGTCTCGAGCTCGCCCCCGACGCGCCGGAGGACGCGCTTGCGACCACGATCGTCGACGTGCAGGCGCAGCTCGCGACCTTCCTCGAGACGGTGAGCTGGGGGATGATCTATGCCTACGTCTTCTTCCACCTCACGTCCGAGCTTCTGGAGAGGTGGGCGCCGGGGCACTCGGAATCGATCGCCCAGCTGACCGTCGGCCTCGACGGCATCTGGACGTTCGCGATCCACGACCAGCTCGTGCGCTGCGCGGCCATCGCCCGGCGAGACCAGGGCTTGCGCCGTGCCGTGGAGGAGGACCCGAAGCGGGTCGCCGCGCTGGCGCTCGACGGCGGCCTCGGCTCGTTCGGCGCGACGGTGCGCGAGCTGACCGAGCGGCACGGCCATCGCCTGGTCGGGCGGGACCTCTCCTACCCGACCTGGCGCGAGCGCCCGGCGGTGATCGTCGAGATGGTGCAGAAGCTGCTGCAGGCCGACTCGCTGGAGAGCGCCTCGGCTCGCCGAGCGCGGCGGGAGGAGCTGCTGCGTCGGGCGTCGCAGCGCGTCGGCAACGGCGCGGGCGGGACGCTGCGCCGCTTCGTGTTCGAGCGCTGCCTCGACTGGTGCCAGGAGTACTACACGCTGCGCGAGAACATGCGCTACCACGCGGACCTGTTTCTCGCGGCGCTGCGTACGCTCGCGCTCGGGGCCGGGGAGCGGCTGGCGTCGGCCGGCGGCCTCGAGGACCGAGCCGACGTGTTCTACCTCGAGAGCGCGGAGCTGCAGGCGGCGCTTCGCGGTCGCCCGGACGCCGCCCTGGGTCGCGAGGCGGCCGCACGGCGCGCGGCGTACGGCCAGTTCCGCGACGCAGCAGTTCCCGACACCCTGCGCGGCGCGGCCGACGAAGCACCCGCAGCGGTCGACCAGGCGACGACCGAGGCGCCGAGCGCCCGCGAGCTGTCCGGGCTCGGCGTGTCGCCGGGACGCGCCGTCGGCCCGGCGCGCGTCGTTCGCTCGGTCGACGACCTGCGGTCGCTGTGCGCCGGCGAGGTCATCGTCGCCGCCTCCACGGACCCGAGCTGGACGTCCCTGCTCGCGCTGGGCAGCGCGCTCGTCCTCGAGATGGGCGGGCTCCTGTCGCACGGCGCGATCGTCGCGCGGGAGCTCGGCATCCCGGCGGTGGTCAACGTGGCGCACGCGACGCGCGTGCTCGCGACCGGAGACTGGATCGTGGTCGACGGTCGCGCGGGGACCGTCGCCTTCACCTGAGGCCCGGCCGCCCTACCGCTGGAGACCCGAGTAGCTCCGCAGCTCCTCGATGCTCGCCGCCGCCTCGGAGCCGGCGCTCGTGCGCGTCTCCCGCTTCACGAGGCCGATGCCGCGTACGTACCACTCGAGCGTCTGCTGCTTGGCGTAGCGCTCGTCGCCGCCGCGACGCAGGGTGAGGGTCTGCACCGATGCGACGCGGAGCGCCTCCGGGAACGTGCCCGCGGGCACGGTGACGCTCTCGACGCCCTCCACGCGGCTGCCGCGCGTGCCCTGTGCGACGACCAGGGTGCCGGCGTCCATCGTCTCCACCTCGCTGTCGCCGCGCCAGCTGAAGCCCGGCTTCAGGTCGTCCGCAGGCGGCAGCCCGGGCAGCTTCGCCTTGATGACGGCCGAGGTCTGGCCGTCGACGCCGGCCGAGCCGTCGATCCACAGCGTGACGCCGCTCGCGTCGCAGTGCGCACGCGTCATCGCCTGCCCGGCGACGACGCCCGGCTGGCCGGGCAGCGTCACCTCCTGCGCCAGCTCCGCGCTGGTCACGCCGTCGCTCGTCGAGACCGACCTCACGGTGATGGTTCGCTGCATCTTGGCGGGCGAGCCCTTCTGACCTTCCTCGTAGACCCAGCGTGCGTCGGCGCGGAGCGGGAAGTACGCGTTGCAGTCTGCAGCGGTCGCCTCGGCGCCCGCCGGCGGCGCAGGAGCGAAAGCCAGCAGGGCGACGGCGCACGCGAGGCGGGCACGACGTGCGAGCCGCGCGCGATTCATCGTCCGGAAGGGGCTGCGCGGCCGCACGTCACAGGTGGGCCGGGTCGCGGTACTCGCCGAACACCTGCCGGTAGACGTCCGAGATGTCGCCCACGGTGCAGCCCTGCTGGACGGCCGCGACCAGCACCGGCATCAGGTTCTGATCCGATTGCGCGGCCGCGCGAACGCGGTCGAGCGCCTCCCGGACGCGGGCACGGTCGCGCGCCTGCTTGAAGCGCCGCACGCGATCGATCTGCCGCTCCTCGACCTCGATCGGGATGCGCAGGATGTCGACCGGCCGCTCCTCCGGAACCGTGTACTTGTTGACGCCGACGATCACCTGCTCGCCGCGGTCGAAGCGCTGCTGGTCACGGTACGCGGACTCGGCGATCTCGAGCTGCGGGTAGCCCTGCTCGATGGCCTTCACCATGCCGCCGCGGCGGTCGATCTCGGCGATGTACTCCGCGGCGGCCTTCTCGATCGCGTCGGTCAGCGCCTCGATGGCGTAGCTGCCGCCGAGCGGGTCGACGGTGTTCGCCACCCCGCTCTCCTCGGCGATGATCTGCTGCGTGCGCAGCGCGACCATCACGGACTCCTCGGTCGGCAGCGCGAGCGTCTCGTCGAACGAGTTGGTGTGCAGCGACTGGACGCCGCCGAGCACCGCGGCGAGCGCCTGCAGCGTCACGCGCACGACGTTGTTCAACGGCTGTTGCGCCGTGAGCGTGACGCCCGCGGTCTGCGCATGCATCCGCAGACGGCACGCCTCGTCGCGCGTCGCGCCGAAGCGCTCGCGCATGATCCTGGCCCACAGCCGGCGGGCCGCGCGCAGCTTGGCGATCTCCTCGAGGAAGTCGTTGTGGACGTCGAAGAAGAAGGACAGGCGGTGCCCGAAGTCGTCGGCGCTGAGCCGGCCGCGGCGCAGGACCTCGGCGACGTACGCGATCCCGTCGGCGAGCGTGAAGGCGAGCTCCTGCACGGCCGTCGCCCCCGCTTCGCGGATGTGGTAGCCGCTGATCGACACCGCGTGCCAGCGCGGCGCCTCGGTCGCGCAGAACTCGATCATGTCGGCGACGATTCGCACCGACGGCTCGGGCGGCGAGATCCACTCCTTCTGCGCGATGAACTCCTTCAGCATGTCGTTCTGGATCGTGCCGCCGAGCTTCGTCCAGGCGATGCCGCGGCGCTGCGCGATCGCGAGGTACATCGCGAGCAACACCGAGGCGCTGCAGTTCACCGTCATCGACGTGGTGACCTCGTCGAGCGGGATGCGATCGAACAGGCGCTCCATGTCCTCGATGGTCGACACCGAGACGCCTTCGCGTCCGACCTCGCCGCGCGCGCGCGGGTGGTCGGCGTCGTAGCCCATCAGCGTGGGCATGTCGAAGGCCGTCGACAGGCCATTTTGGCCTTGACGAAGGAGGAAGTGGAAGCGCTGGTTGGTGTCCTCGGGCGTGCCGAAGCCCGCGAACTGGCGCATGGTCCAGCGCCGGCTCAGGTACATCGTCGAGTACGGGCCGCGCAGGAACGGGTACTCGCCCGGCTCCCCCGGCGACGCCGCGGCGTCCTCGGGGCCGAAGACGCTCTTCAGCGGGAGCCCGGACTGCGTCGTCCGCTCGGGCGGCTCGCCGGTCTGCGCGGCAGCTCGCTCGGGTGGACGCCGCGTCGCCTCGACGCGTGCACGGTTGCTCGCCGACACGCGCGCCCCCTCAGTACGCCAGCGGTGCCGCGGCGCTCGCGGCGGCCGGGCGCGCGTCTTCCTCGCTGTCGCGGAGCGCCTTGACGACGACCTCCGGGTTCACCTGCTTCTGCTCGATCTTCGCGATCGCGTCGCGCGTCAGGCGCCGCAGGCTCTCGTCGCTGCTCGTCTCGCCGATGGTCTTGAGCTGCGGAACGCTGCTCGGATCGCCGATCTCGCCGAGGGCGAAGATCGCGGTGCCACGCGTCGCAACGTCGGTGTCGCGCGCGAGGAAGTCGACGATCGGCCGGGCCGCCCGCGTGTCACCGATCTTGCCGAGCGCCACGAGAACCCGCTGCTTCAGCCACGGCTCGCTCTCCCGCATGTAGAGCATCTGCACCAGGACGGGCGTGGCGTCGGCGGCGCGCAGGGTGCCGAGCGCATCGATCGCTTTGATCTTGACGCGAGGGTCGAGGTCGGCGGTCGCCTCGATGAGGTGCTCGATCGCCTCCTTGTCCTGCGAGGTGGCGAGCGCCTTGACCGCTTCGAGACGCGTCGCCGCGTCGTCGTCACGCATGTTCTTTGCGGCCTCGTCGATGTCGCTCGTGCCGGGATTGGTCTGCCGGGTCGAGCGCTGGTTGCCCATGCCGGGCAGGTTGAGCTGTGCGGACGCGCCTGCCGCCGAGCACGCGACGATCACCGCTGCGAGGGCGATCCGGACGAGTGGCTTGCCGTGGATGGTCACGCCTCGACTAACGACAGAAACCATCGTGCCGCGCAAGGTCGCCCGGGCGCACCCGCGACGCCGCGCGCGGGCGCCGCACCGCCGAG
>JBFMAS010000615.1:0-18230 GCA_040755575.1 Thermodesulfobacteriota bacterium | reverse complement strand
CAAGCAGATCTGCGAATCCGCGCGTGAGGCCGTGGCCGACGTCCACGACGGCGCTTCCCTCCTGGTGCACAGCTTCGGCCCGCCGCAGGCGTGGCCGACCGACTGCCTGCTGGCGATCGCCGAGCGCGGCGTGCGCGACCTGACGGTGGTGTGCAACACGCCGGCCGGCGGCCCGACGTCGCTCAACGTGCTCGCCGACAAGAAGCAGATCAGGAAGCTCGTCTGCTCCTACGTGTCGTCGCCGACGCTCACGACGCCGATCGCCGAGCAGGTGAAGGCCGGCGAGATCGAGCTCGAGATGGTGCCGCAGGGGACGCTGATCGAGCGTGTGCGCGCGGGCGGGGCGGGGCTCGCCGGCTTCTTCACGCCGACCGGCGTCGGCACGGAGGTCGCGCAGGGCAAGGAGCAGCGCGAGTTCGACGGCAAGCGCTACGTGTTCGAGCGGGCGATCCGCGCCGACTTCGCGCTGCTCCAGGCCCACCAGGCGGACGGCGTCGGCAACCTCACGTACCGGCGCGGAGCGCGCAACTTCGGCCCGTGGATGGCGACCGCGGCCAGGACGACGATCGCCGAGGTCAAGGAGATCGTGCCGACGGGCTCGCTCGATCCCGAGGCCGTCGTGACGCCCGGCATCTTCGTCGACCGCATCGTCGAGACGACGACGCACATCGACATCGGCGTGCTGCGCCAGATCCTCCTCATGGTCGGGCGGCAGAACAACATGGAGGGCCGCGCCGTGCGCGAGGGCGGCCCGACCGGCCTGCCCGCCGACCTGATGGCGATGCGCGCCGCGGCTCTGCTGCACGACGGCGAGTACGTGAACCTCGGCATCGGCCTGCCGACGCTGGTGTCGAACTACATCGCGGGGCGCGGCGTCACGCTGCACGCCGAGAACGGCATCCTCGGCTACGGCGGCTTTCCCGACGAAGGGCAGGAGGACGTCGACCTGTACAACGCGAGCGGCCAGCTCGTGTCGCCGCTTCCGGAGACCTCGTACTTCGACTCGACGGTGTCGTTCGCGATGGCGCGCACGGGTCGCGTGTCGACGATCATCCTCGGCGCGTTCCAGGTCGCGCAGAACGGCGACCTCGCGAACTGGAGCATCCCGTCCGGGGGCGGCGGCATCGGCGGCGCGATGGACCTCGCCGCGGGCGGCGCGCGCGTGATCGCGCTCTGCTACCAGCTCGAGCGCAACGGTCAATCGAAGCTGGTCGAGAAGCTGACCTACCCGCCGACCGCGCTGGGCTGCGTCAAGTCGGTGATCACGGACCTCGCCTACGTCGACGTCGACGCGGACGGCTTTCTCCTGCGCGAGGTCGCGCCCGGCGTGACGGTCGACGACGTCAAGGCGGCGACGGGCGCGCCGCTGCGGGTGGCGCGCGACGTGAAGGAGATGGAGTTCGCCTGAGGCCGCGTCGTGCGCGCGGGACGCGGGCGCGGATCGACTGCTTGACCCGACCCGAGTGCGGGCTTACGCAGCGGGACATGCGTCTCAAGAAGAGTCTCGCGAGGCTCGTCGAGCGTGAGCGCGTGTGCCGCGTGGGGACTGTCGGGCGCAGCGGCGTGCCGCACCTGGTGCCCGTGTGCCACGTACTGCTCGACGGCAAGGTGTACTTCGCGTCGGAGGGTGACGCGAAGAAGGTACGCAACGTGCGCGCGAACCCGCACGCGACCGTCACGGTCGACCTCTACTCGGAAGACTGGTCCAACCTGAAGGGCGTGATGATCCAGGGCGCCGCCGCGGTGATCGCGGGCGGCGCGCGCTTCCGCAAGCTGCAGCGCGCCCTCTACGACAAGTACCCGCAGTACCCGGAGGACGCGGCGCTCGGCGAGGGCGCCGTGATCGTCGAGATCACGCCGCGCAACGTGTTCTCGTGGGGGCTCGAGTAGCGCGCTACGCCACGTCCGACCCGGGCGGCGCGGTCACCAGAGCTGGTCGGTGTAGCGGTCCGTCCCGACCGCGGTCGGGCGCCACGGCGACGCGAACACCACGCGTCCGAGCCCGGTGCCCTCGAGCGCCGCGGCGTAGTCGCGGAAGCGCTGCCAGCCCGGCGCCGCCTCGCCGTCCAGGAACCAGAGCTGCATGTCGAGGCGGTCGGTGTTCTCGACCAGCGGGATCGCCATCGGCGCCGCGCCCTGCGGCACCGGCGACCAGGTCGAGCACATGGCGACGTCCGAGCCCGGCAGGAAGCGGGGCAGGAAGTCGCCGCGCAGCCAGGTGTCGAGGTGCTCCTGCGGCACGCCTTCGCGGCGCAGCACGGCGACCGTCGCCATGCCCGGAAAGCGGTGGTCGAGCGCGAGCGCCAGCGGCACGGGGTCCGCGTCGCGGTAGTGCACCCAGTCGAGGTGGTACATCAGCGTGTGCACGTGCGTGCGCTGCTCGAAGCCGCGCCCGTTGCGGTAGAGCCAGTGCGCCTGCTCGTTGCCCCAGGTGCGGTAGTCGTCGAAGCGGCCCTCGTGGATCCAGTACATGGCCACGTACGAGCCGGCGCGCACCGTCGGCTTCGCGATCGGGCTCTCGTCGGGGAAGCGCAGGGCCTTCAGCTCGCGCGTCGCGACCCAGCGCGCGCCGGCGAGCAACCACGGGCCGACGAGACAGCCGGCGTAGAAGTGGTCGCGCTCGTACCAGCGGTTGTACGCGACCTCGTGTCCCCGGTGCGGGTCGACCATCGTCAGCAGCATGCTGCCGACCTTGACCGGAGTGTCGTTGCTGCCTTCCATCGTGCTCACCACCGGGTCTCCAGGTCGCCCTTGCGCAGGCGCTGCGCGATCAGGATCTGCTGCACCTCGGACGAGCCGTCGTAGACGCGCACCACGCGCGCGTCGCGCCAGATGCGGTCGAGCATGTACTCGCCGCGGATGTAGCCGTAGCCGCCGAGCATCTGGATCGCGTCGTCGACCGTCTGCCAGAGCGCCTCGCCGCAGAAGTACTTGGCGGTCGACGACTCGCGGATCGCGGGGCTGCCCTGGTCGATGAGCCAGGCGCTGCGGTAGACCAGCATGCGCGCCGCCTCCGTGCGCGCGCTCATCTGCGCGAGGCGGAACGCGAGCGCCTGGTGGTCGAGCAGCGCCTTGCCGAAGGTGTGGCGCGCCTCGCCGTGCTCGATCGCGAGCTCCATCGCCTTCTGCGACGCGCCGACCGAGCGCGCCGACAGCATCGTGCGGCCCTCCGACAGCGAGCGCTTGGCGATGTCGAAGCCCTTGCCCTCCTCGCCGACCAGCGCGTCCGCCGGGATGCGGCAGTCCTCGAACACCAGCTCGCAGATCGCCGACCCTTTGTGCCCGAGCGTGTCGAACACCTGCCCGATCTGGAACCCCCTCGTGTCGGTGTCGACGATGAAGGCGGTGATGCCCTTCGGCGCGCGCGCGAAGACCAGCGCGTGGTGCGCGTACGGCGCGTTGGTGATGAAGATCTTGTGGCCGTTCAGCACCCAGTGGTCGCCGTCGCGCTCGGCGCGCGTCTGCAGGTTGCCGGCGTCCGAGCCGGCGCCGGGCTCGGTCAGGGCGAAGCAGCCGAGCCACTCGCCGCTCGCCATCCTCGGCAGGTAGCGCTCCTTCTGCTCCTTCGACCCGAACAGGTTGATGCCCGTGCAGCCGATGCCGGTGTGCACGCTGACGTAGCTCGCGAGGCCCCACGGGCCGCGGCCGAGCATCTCGTGCACGAGCGCCTTCTGCACGACCGAGAGCCCGAGGCCGCCGTGCTCCGGCGCGATCGACAGGCCGAAGAGCCCCAGCTCGCGCGCCCGCGCAAGCACCGTTTCCGGCAGGCGGTCGGTGCGCTCGATCTCCTGCCAGACCGGGTTGACGACGTCCTCGACGAACTCCCGCACGGTGTCGCGGAGCTGGCGGTCCTCGTCGCTCAGGGTGAAGTCCATTCGGGAATCTCCTCGCTCGGCACGCGGCGCCGCGGCGCAAGCGGCCGCGGCGACCCGGAAGTCGTAGCGGAGTCGGCTCCGCAGGCAAAGCGGCGCGCGCTCGTGCAGCGCCCGGCCGGCGCTCGGGCTACTGCGCGAGCGGAGCGTTCAGACGGTCGTCCTCGACGCTCGCGACCAGCGGCGAGCGCTCGATCTCGGCGCGCTGCGCGGCGGGCAGCGACAGGACGACCAGCGGCAGGGTGTCGTAGGTGCGGACGACGCGGTGCGGGACGGCGTCGATCGAGCGCAGGAACCTCTCCCGCGCGCCGGTGAGCGCACTCTTGTAGGCCTCGGAGTCCGGAGCGGCGCCCGCCGGCGCCTCGAAGCGCAACCGCACGATCACCTGCACGTCGCCCTCCGCGCGCGTCTCCTGCGCGCCGCCCTCGACCGGATCCGCCTGCGTGTCGACCGCGCCGGGCGGCGGTCCCATCTCCGGCACGTCGCAGGCCGCGAGCGCGAGCGCGAGGAGGACGCCGATCGCGACGCGCACCCCGGGCTACTCCGTGCGCAGCGCGCTCGGCGCGCCGCGCTTCACGACCTTGTGCCCCTTGCCGGCCCGGTGGCCGGCGGGGAAGTCGTCGCGCGAGAGCGTGCGCTCGCCGCCGCCCTCCATGGTCACGACGAGCTTCGCGCGCGGCGCCGGCACGACGGCGCCGATCACGCGGTCCTTCGCGTCGAGCCGCATCAGGATGACGCCGCGCCCGGCGCCCGACAGCTCGGTCGCCTCGTCGACCGGAAAGCGCAGGCCCTTGCCGCTGCGCGCGAGACACACCACCTGCGGCCCGTCGATGCCGGTCACGGCGACCAGCTCGTCGCCGTCGGCGACGCGCGCGAAGCGCCGTCCCGAGCGCGTCGTCGCGGAGAGGTCCGGCGTCGTGCGGAAGCCGTAGCCCGCGGCGGAGACGACGAGCAGCGGTCGCGCCTCCTCGGTGAGCTCGATCACGTCGGTCCCGCCGGCGAACAGGTCGCCCTGGCCGCGCCGCCCGCCGTCGCGCTTGCCGTCGTCGTCCTCGTCCTTGCCCGCGCCGGCGGCTGGCGCCGGGACCAGCAGCGAGACGACCACCCGCTCGCCGTCGCCGAACTTGAACAGCGATTGGACGGGCTCGCCGTAGCCGGTCGTGGCCGGCACGTCGGTCACCGGCAGGACGTAGAGCACGCCCTTGTTCGAGAACAACGCCACACGGTCGCGCGTCGTGCCCTGATGGATCGCCCACAGGGCGTCGCCCTCGCGCAGCCGGGCGCTCGACGGGTCCTTCAGCTCGCGCACGCGGCGGAGCCAGCCGTCGCGCGACAGCAGCACCGTCGCCTCCTCGTGCACGATGTAGGCGTCGGGGTCGTAGGCGAGCTCCTCGCGGCCGGTCGCGGACACGACCGTGCGGCGCCTGTCGCCGTATTTCGTCTTGATGTCGCCGATCTCCGCGCGGATCAGCTTCCAGCGCTCGGCGGGCCTCTTCAGCAGGCGCTCGACCTCGGCCAGGCGCTTCTGCTTCTCCTCGCGCTCGCTGCGGATCTTGTCGATCTCGAGGCGCGCGAGCTGGTAGAGGCGCAGCTCGAGGATCGCGTCGACCTGCTCCTCGTCGAGCGAGAAGCGCTTCATCAGCTTGGCCGCCGCATCGGCGCGGCTCTCGGCCTTGCGGATGATGCGGATCGCCTCGTCGAGGTTGTCGTAGAGCGCGATGAAGCCGTCGAGGATGTGCAGGCGCGCCAAGAGCTTGCGCTTCTCGAACTCGAGGCGCCGCGTCACCACCTGCATGCGGAAGTCGAGGAAGTGGCGGCACAGGTCGCGCAGCGACACCCGGCCCGGCTGGCCGACCTGCGCGTTGTCGGTCGGCGTCAAGCACGTCAGGTTGACGTTGAAGTTGATCTGCAGGTCCGTGTGCTTGAACAGGTACGCCATCGCCACCTCGGGCTCGGCGTCGGACTTGAGCTCGAGGACGATGCGCACGTCGGTGGTCGACTCGTCGCGCACGTCGACCACCTGCGGCAGCTTGCGCTCGATGATCAGCGCCGCGATCTGCTCGATCAGCGACGCCTTGTTGACCGTGTAGGGGACCGACGTCACCACCACCTGGCGCTTGCCGCGCGGCAGGCTCTCGACCTTGTACTGGCTGCGGAGCCGCAGAGCGCCCTGGCCGGTCTCGTAGACGGAGCGCACCTCGGCCCGGCTCGACAGGAGCTCGCCGCCGGTCGGGAAGTCCGGCCCCTTGACGTGCTTGAGCAGGCCCTTCACGTCGACGTCCGGGTCGTCGACCATGGCGATGAGCGCGTCGCACACCTCGGTCAGGTTGTGCGGCGGGATGTTGGTCGCCATGCCGACGGCGATCCCGGTCGAGCCGTTCATCAGCAGCTGCGGGATGCGGCTCGGCAGGACGATCGGCTCGTCGAGCGTGGCGTCGTAGTTCGCGCGCCAGTCGACGGTGTCCGAGCCGAGGTCGGCGAGCATCTCCTCGGCGATCGCCGTCAAGCGCGCCTCGGTGTAGCGGTAGGCGGCCGGCGAGTCGCCGTCGAGCGAGCCGAAGTTGCCCTCGCCGTGGACCAGCGGGTAGCGCAGCGAGAAGTCCTGCGCCATGCGGACCATCGCGTCGTACGCCGCGGTGTCGCCGTGCGGGTGGTACTTGCCGATCACCTCGCCGACGATCTGTGCCGACTTCCGCGCCTTCGCGCCCGCGCCCAGCCGGAGGTTTTGGAACATCGCGTACAGAATTCGCCGCTGCACCGGCTTGAGGCCGTCGCGCACGTCGGGCAGCGCGCGCGACGTGATGACGGACAGGGCGTAGGACAGGTAGCGCTGCTCGGCCGCGGTGCGCAGGTCGGCGGCGCTCGCTCGTTGCTCGCTGACGTCGCTCATCCCATCACCGGCCCGGCGGGCGCCGGGCTCTCCTCGGCGGCGTTCTAGGCGTTGCGCAGGCGTTTCGCCAGCGCAACCGCGCCGTGCGCAACGCGGCCGTGCGGCGACGCGCGATGACAAATCGCGGCGGGTGGAGTCGCAATCCCGCCGCTGCGCACGGCAAGCCGCCGGTTTCCCGCTACCTTCGCGAGGCGAGAAGAGGCGCCCGAGCGGCCCCGCGAGGCCGTCAGGCTACGGCCCGACGTTTGCTCGCCAGCCACGCCGGGGACGTCGTTCGGACGTCGTGGTGGTGACGGCGAAGGGGCAGGGGAAAACGGCGCGCCGGTGGGCGGGTCGGAGAAGGCAATGGCGAAGAGAAGGGAAGACGGGTTCACTCTCGTCGAGATGATGGTGGTCGTCGCGATCATCGGCATCCTGGCCGCGGTCGCGATCCCGGCATTCTCGGCCTACCAGGCGGACAGCTACAACGCGCACGCGGTCGCGGGCTTGAACAGCCTGGCCAAGGCGGAGGAGGCCTACTTCGCCTCGAACGGACGCTACACGAGCGACATCGCACAGCTGCCGCCGTACTATCCGCCGAACGGGATCGTCTTGACGGTGACCGAGGCGTCGGTGCAGAGCTTCCGCGCGACGTCGCACCATCCGCTCGGATCGCGGACCTTCGACTGGGACTCGGACGCGGGCGGGCTGCAGCCGTAGCGGCCCGACGGGGGCTTTGCTACCGCCCCCGGAGTGAAGGCCGAAGCACTCTCCCCGGCGCCGTCCGCCACGCGCCGTGCGGACGTCCGCAACATCGCGATCATCGCGCACGTCGACCACGGCAAGACCACGCTGGTCGACGCGCTCCTGCGCCAGAGCGGGATCTTTCGCGCCAACGAGCAGGTCGCAGACCGCGTCATGGACTCGAACGCGATCGAGCGCGAGCGTGGTCTCACCATCCTCGCGAAGAACACGGCGGTCACCTACCGCGGGGTGAAGATCAACATCATCGACACCCCGGGGCACGCCGACTTCGGCGGCGAGGTCGAGCGCACGCTCGCGATGGTCGACGGCGTGCTGCTGCTGGTCGACGCTTCCGAGGGGCCGCTGCCGCAGACCCGCTTCGTGCTGCGCAAGGCCCTCGAGCGCGGCCTCACGCCCATCGTCTGCATCAACAAGATCGACCGCCCCGACGCGCGCATCGCCGAGGTGCTGGACGAGGTCTACGGGCTGTTCATCGACCTCGACGCGACCGAGGAGCAGCTCGAGTTCCCGGTCGTGTACACGGTCGCGCGCGACGGCATCGCCAGGCGCGCGCTCGACGACGAGTCGGCCGACCTGCGCCCGCTGTTCGACGTCATCCTGAGCGACCTGCCCGGTCCCGAGGTCGACCCCGACGCGCCGACGCAGTTCCAGGCGAACAACCTCGACTACGACGACTACGTCGGCCGGCTCGCGCTCGGCCGCGTGCTCGCCGGCGAGCTGGTCGCCGGGCAGACCTACGCCGTGTGCGGCGCGGACGGGATCCGGACGGCGAAGCTGACCAACCTCTACGGCTGGATCGGCCTCAAGCGGATCAACCTCGAGCGCGCGCAGGCGGGCGACATCGTCGCGATCGCGGGCATCGACGACATCCAGATCGGCGACACGGTGGCCGACCGCGAGCGGCCGCTCGCGGCGCCGCGCCTGCGCATCGACGAGCCGACGATCACCATGATCTTCGGCGTCAACACGGCCCCCTGGGCCGGACGGGAAGGGCAGTGGGTGACGTCGCGCAAGCTGCGCGAGCGGCTCGAGAACGAGGCCAAGCGCAACGTCTCGATTCGCGTCGAGGACACGGACCAGCCCGACCGGCTGCGCGTCTCCGGCCGCGGCGAGCTGCAGCTCGCGATCCTGATCGAGACCATGCGCCGCGAGAGCTACGAGGTCGAGGTGTCGAAGCCCGACGTCGTCAAGCAGGAGAAGGACGGCAAGGTCCTCGAGCCGATGGAGGTCGCGGTGATCGACCTGCCCGAGGAGTACATCGGCGTCGTCTCGCAGCTCCTCGCCATGCGGCGCGGCGTGATGACCAAGATGAGCCCGCCCTCGTCGGGACGGGTCCGGCTCGAGTTCAGCGTGCCGTCGCGCGGCCTGATCGGCTTCCGCTCTTCGTTCCTCACCGACACGCGCGGCACCGGCATCATCAACGCGATGTTCAACGGCTGGGCGCCGTGGGCGGGCGAGATCCAGCGGCGCACGAACGGCGCCATGGTCGCCGACCGCGAGGGCACGGCGACGCCGTACGCGATCTTCCACCTCCAGGAGCGCGGCACGATGTTCATCTCGCCCGGCACCAAGGTCTACGAGGGCATGGTGATCGGCGAGTACTCGCGGGCGGGCGATCTCGACGTCAACATCATCCGCGAGAAGAAGCTGACCAACATCCGGGCCGCCGGGCACGACGAGGCCGTGCGCCTGACGCCGCCGCGCCAGATGGGCCTCGAGGACGCGCTCGACTGGATCGCCGACGACGAGCTGGTCGAGGTGACGCCCCAGTCGATCCGCATCCGCAAGCGGATCCTGGCGCAGGTGCAGCGTCCGAAGCGGCGCAAGGAGGAGTAGCAGCGCCGGCGGTGAGGCCCGCTCACCGCGGCCACCAGCGCGGCTTGACGCGCGCGTGCAGGTGGTAGTGCTCCGGGATCTGGCGCATGCGGTCGTCGAAGAACAGCTCGCCGAGGCCGTGCATCTCGGCGACCGCCCGCAGCGCACGCTCCATCACTTCGCGCTCGTGCGTGCCGATCGTCGAGCGGTGCTCACCGAGCACCGCCATCGGCACGTCGCACGAGTCGCAGTCGAGGATGGTGAAGGCGAAGGGCTCGAAGAACTGCGCGTACCAGCGCGTGGTCCGCGCGAGCTCGCAGAGCTCGCAGCGAGCCGCCATCGTCAAGCGCCGACCAGCTCGCCGAGCGCGCGCTCGTAGTCCGCTTCCGAGCGCGTCTGCACGCTGACGTTGTGCAGCCCGACGCCGGCCAGAGCTTCCTGGTCGAGGCGGGCCGCGCACTCGGCGGCGGAGCCGACCGTGGTGATCTCGTCGAGCAGCGCGTCCGGCACGGCGTCGATGCCGGCCTCGCCGCCGCGCTCGCTCCACGCCTTGCGCACGGCGGCGACGGCGTCGCCGAAGCCGAAGCGCTCGAGCTGCGCGCCGTAGAAGGTCCCCATGCGCGCGATGTAGAAGGCGAGCGTGCCGGCGGCGGCGCGCCGCGCCTTCCTCGGGTCCTCGAGCGCGACGACGACGCGGTCGGGCGCGCGGACCGTCACCGCGTCCGCGGGCCGCCCGGCGGCGACCACGAGCTCGCGGAACGAGGCCAGCTCCCTCGCGAGGGTGCCGTGCGGGATCATGATCGGCATCCAGCCGTCGGCGAGCTCGGCGGTGAGCTTGAGCGCGCCCGGGTTGAGCGACGCGAGCCAGATGGGGATGTGCTTGCGCACGGGCTCGAAGCGCAGCGTGAAGCCGCGCTCGAGGTGGAACAGCTTGCCGTGGAAGCGGAGCGGCTCGCCGGCGATCAGCATGTTCATGATCTGGATCGTCTCGCGCATGCGCGTCAGCGCCGGCTTGAACGGCACGCCGTGGAAGTGCTCGATCACCTGCGGGCCGCTCGTGCCGAAGCCGGCGACGGCACGGCCGCCGGAGATCTCGTCGAGGGTCGCGAAGTGCTGCGCGAGCGCCGCCGGCGTGCGGGAGTACACGTTGACGATCCCCGTGCCGAGCTTGATGCGCGAGGTGCGCGTCGCGAGCAGCGTCAGGATGGTGAACGCGTCGCGCCCCCAGGCCTCCGCGACCCAGACGGTGTCGACGCCGACGCGATCGGCGATCTCGACCTGGCGCAGCAGGCGCTCGCGGTCGGAAAGCTGCTGCCAGTCGAGGGCGATGCAGAGCTTGCGCGGCATGGTGTCTCCCGGGCCGAGGCGTGCGGCCAGGCAGGCACAACTAGAGGGCTCGCCGCGCCGGCACAAGCCGCAGGTGTCGCGGCGCGCCCGTCCGGCGCGTTGACCGTGCGCCGGGCGCTCGCTAGAGAGCCGCGACGCTCGCACCGCTAGGAGGTTCCGATGAGAAGCCGCTCCCTCGCCGCAACCGTCGCGTCCGTCGTGCTGCTCCTCGCCGTCGCCGTCGCAGGTGCCGCGGACCCGGCGCCCACGGCAGGCGCCGCGCCGGCCCCGAAGGAAGGAGACAAGATGAGTCAGACGGGCAAGAATCCGGTCGTGGTGATCTCCACGTCGATGGGCGACATCGAGGCGGAGCTGTACGCCGACAAGGCGCCGGAGACCGTGAAGAACTTCCTCGCCTACGCGGAGTCCGGTCACTACGACGGCACCGTCTTCCACCGCGTCATCAAGGACTTCATGATCCAGGGCGGCGGCATGACCGCCGACATGAGCCAGAAGCCCACCAAGCCGCCGATCAAGAACGAGGCGGACAACGGGCTCAAGAACCAGACCGGCACGCTCGCCATGGCGCGCACCAGCGTCCCCGACAGCGCGACGTCGCAGTTCTTCATCAACGTCAAGGACAACGGGTTCCTCGACTTCAAGAGCAAGACGCCGCAGGGCTGGGGCTACGCCGTGTTCGGCAAGGTGACCTCGGGCATGGACGTCGTGCGCAAGATCGAGAGCGTGGCGACGACCAGCAAGGGCATGCACCAGGACGTGCCGAGCGAGCCGGTCGTCATCAAGAGCGTCACCGTCAAGAAGTAGGCGCGTCGCGCGCCGGTATCGCCGGGATATCCGCGATATATCGAAGCGAGGTAGCGGCGCTCCCGCGGCGCGGTCCGCGTCTCGCCGGCGCGTGAATCGAGGCTTGCGCGCGACGTCCGCGCGCGGTCCGCGTCTTGCTCCACGCCCCCCACGCGGCGCACAGGCTCCGCGCAGCTCGCAGGGACGGCACCTCCACTCGACATCATACTTGACGGTCGGTCTCTCGAGGTCCGCGCGTGTCCGCCGATCGGCGCACGCGAAAGGGGGACCCATGACGACCGACACCAAGGGCCGCGCACGGCTCGTGGCCGTCTTCGCCGCGTTGCTCGCCGCGGCGCCCGGAACGGCGCGCGCGCAGCTCTCCGACCTGCGCCACGCACCCAACGCCGCCGGCGAGGGCATCGCCAAGTCCCTCGCCGAGCAGATCGGCGCGGGGCGTGGGGATGCGACGACGCGAGGCTCGTCGCTGTTCCTCATCGAGCGCGACCCCTACCGGGCGATCCGGCGGGGGCGACAGCTCTTCCAGCGGAAGTTCAACCAGGCGGAGGGGCTCGGGCCGCGCGTCGGGAACGGGGCAGGGGACATCGGGAAGAACGTCGCGATCGGGGCCGGGCTGGTCGACAGCTGCGCCGGCTGCCACGGCCGCCCGCGCGGCGCGGCGGGCGCCGGGGGCGACGTCGTGACCCGACCCGACAGCCGCGACGCGCCGCACCTCTTCGGCCTCGGCCTGAAGGAGATGCTGGCGGACGAGATCACGGCCGAGCTGCGTGCGATCCGCGCGCAGGCGGCCGCGGACGCGAGGGCGAGCCGGGCGCCGGTGACGCGCGAGCTGATCGGCAAGGGCGTGTCGTACGGCATCCTCACCGTGCACGCCGACGGCTCGAGCGACACGTCGGCGGTCGTCGGCGTCGACGCGGACCTCCGCGTCCGTCCCTTCCTCGCCCACGGCGGTACCGTGTCGATCCGCGAGTTCGTGGTCGGTGCGCTGCAGAACGAGATGGGCCTGCAGGCTCACGACCCGGACCTCGGCACCGCGTCCCGGGGCGGCCGCGTCGTGACCCCGTCGGGGATGGTCCTCGACGGCGCCCTCGACGCGATCGAGGCGCCGCCGGTCGCCGGCCCCGCGGACGACGCCGACGACGACGGCGTGGCGAACGAGCTCCCCGAGGCCGTCGTCGACTACCTCGAGTTCTACCTGCTCAACTACTTCAAGCCCGGCCACGCGGCCGAGGACCCGGTGGCGGCGCGCTCGGGAAGGCGCGTGCTGGAGCGGATCGGCTGCACGAGCTGCCACGTGGCCGACCTGCGGCTCGAGCACGACCGGCGCGTGGCCGACGTCGAGACGACGCTCGATCCGCGGCGCGGCGTCTTCAACCGCCTCTTCGCCACGGCGACGCCGCTCGTCTGGTGGCTGCGCGACCGCAGCGGCTTCCCCGAGCGCGCGGTGGCCAAGCGAGGGCCGTTCGCGGTGCGCGACATCTTCACCGACTTCAAGCGCCACGACCTCGGACCGGCGTTCCACGAGCGGGAGTACGACGGATCGATCCGCACCGAGTTCCTGACCACGCCGCTGTGGGGGGTCGCGACGACGGCGCCGTACGGCCACGACGGGCGCAGCATCAACCTGACCGAGGTGATCCTGCGGCACGGCGGCGAGGCGCAGGCGGCGCGCGACGCGTTCGCCGCGCTCGGGCGCGAGCCACGTCGCGCGTTGCTCGCCTTCCTCGACTCCCTCGTCCTCTTCCCGCCGGATGACACGGCGTCGAACCTCGACCCGGGCGACCCCGGCACGCCGGGGTTCCCGCAGGTCGGCCATGGCAGCATCAAGCTCGGCGTGCTGTTCAACGATCCGAGCGATCGCGAGTGACGCCCAGGCTCAGGGCACCAGCACCACCTTGCCCACGTTGCGCCGCTCCTGGATGTAGGCGTGCGCCGCCGGCGCCTCGGCGAACGGGAACGCGCGGTCGACGTGCGGCCGCACCTTGCCCTCCACCCACCAGCGCAGGATCGTCTCGAGCCAGGCCGACAGACGGTCGACCTGGTCCCACATGTGGCCCAGGTTGACGCCCAGGACGCCCTTGTTGCCGTTCATCAGCGACACCGGGTTGATCTGCAGCCAGGGAACGGAGGCGAGCGCACGGATGCCGCCGAGCAGCGAGCGCTCCTTGCCGGTCGCGGCGGACGACATGCCGAAGCAGACCAGCCGTCCGGTCGGCGCCAGCAGCCGCAAACCCTTGCGCCACGAGTCGCCGCCGATCGGGTCGAGCACCAGGTCGACGCCGCGGCCGCCCGAGAGCCGCGCCACCTCGAGCTCGTAGTCCTGCGTGCGGTAGTCGATCGCGTGCGTGAGCCCGCGCTCGCGCACGAAGTCGTGCTTGCTCGCCGACGCCGTGCCGTACGTCTCGACGCCGCCGACGATGCCGCACAGGTCGATGGCCGCGAGGCCGACGCCGCCCGCCGCCTGATGGATCAGCACCCGGTCGCCGGGACGCACGCGGCCCATCTCGAAGATCATCTGGTAAGCCGTCAGGTAGTTGACGGGGATCGCGGCGGCCGTCCGGGCGTCGAGCCCCGCCGGCCGGGGGGTGGCCTGCTTCTCCGGTACGACGACGACGTCCGAGTAGCCGCCGAAGCGCGTCAGCGCGAGCACCTCCTCTCCGACGCGGGCGCTCGCGACGCCCGGCCCGATCGCGTCGATCGTGCCGGCGACCTCGTAGCCGACGACGCAGGGGATCTTCGGCGCGTCGGGATAGAAGCCGAGGCGCGCCGAGATGTCGGCGAAGTTGATGCCGCTCGCCGCCACCCGGATGCGGACCTGGCCCGGACCGGGGCTCGGGTCGGCGGTCTCGCGGACCTGGAGAACCTCCGGCGGTCCGACCTTGGTGATCCACACCTGTCGCATGGGGCCTCCTCGAAGCGGCTCAGGCGATGCCGAGCGCGCGGTAGCGCGCGGCGAGCGCGACGTAGTTCGCGGCGGAGCGCTCGAGATGCTCGAGCTCGGCGCGCTCGAGCGGTCGCTTGACGCGCGCCGGCGAGCCGACCGCGAGATGGCCCGGCGGCACCTTCGTGCCCGGCGTCACGAGCGCGCCCGCGCCGATCATCGAGCGCTCACCGACCTCCGCACCGTCCAGCACGATCGCGCCGATGCCGATCAGCACGCGGTCGGCGATGGTGCAGCCGTGCAGGACTGCCGCGTGGCCGATCGTCACCTCGTCGCCGATGCGCGTCGCGAAGCGGTCGGTCGTGACGTGGATCACCGCGCGGTCCTGGACGTTGCTGCGCGCGCCGATCGTGACGTCGTGCACGTCGCCGCGCACGACCGCGCCGAACCACACGCTCGTCTGTGCGCCGATCGTCACGCGGCCGACGACGGTCGCGCCGTCGAAGACGATCGCCGACGGATCGACGCTCGGCTCGCGGTCCGCGAAGGCGCGGATCATGCGGACGTGCCGCCCGTGGATGACCACAACATGTTGTTGCACCCCTCCGAAACTTGCCACACGGCTTGCGCTTTGATAGGAGCAGCCATGGTTAGTCCCGATCGCGCCCGCCCGCAACGCACGCAAGGCAATCGAGAGCGAAGCCCGGCCGAAGGTCTGGGCTTCTTCGTTTGAGGGGTCGAGCATGGAACGTCATCCTCTCGGCGAAGGGCTCACGTTCGACGACGTCCTGCTCGTCCCGGCGGCGTCCGACGTGCTGCCGCGCACGACCGACGTCGCGACGCAGCTCACGCGTCGCATCGCGCTCCGCATCCCGCTCGTCTCGGCGGCGATGGACACCGTGACCGAGGCGCGCACGGCGATCGCGATGGCGCAGGAGGGCGGCATCGGCTTCGTGCACAAGAACCTGCCGATCGCCGCGCAGGCGGCCGAGGTGGCGCAGGTGAAGAAGTTCGAGAGCGGCATGGTGTCCGAGCCGCTCACCGTCAATCCGGAGCAGCCGATCTCCGAGGCGCTCGCGGTCATGCGCCGCGCGCGGATCTCGGGCCTGCCGGTGACGCGCGACGGCCGCCTGGTCGGCATCCTCACCAACCGCGACCTGCGCTTCGAGCGCCGTCTCGAGCGCCCGGTGAGCGAGGTGATGACCAAGGAGAACCTGGTCACGGCCCGTCCCGGCGTGACGCTCGAGGAGGCGAAGAACATCCTGCACGAGCACCGCATCGAGAAGCTGCTGGTGGTCGACGAGCGCCAGCGCCTGATCGGGCTCATCACGGTCAAGGACATCGAGAAGACGACGCAGTTCCCGCACGCGTGCCGCGACGAGCGCGGCCGGCTGCGCGTCGGCGCGGCGGTCGGCGTGGGACCGGACTGGGAGGAGAGGGCGAGCGCGCTGGTCGACGTCGGCGTGGACGTGATCTGCGTCGACACCGCGCACGGCCATTCCGCGAACGTGCTGCGGACGGTCGGTCAGATCAAGCGCCGCTACCCGGAACTCGACGTGGTCGCGGGCAACGTCGGCACGGGCGACGGCGCCAAGGCGCTGATCGACGCCGGCGCCGACGCGGTCAAGGTCGGCATGGGCGTCGGCTCGATCTGCACGACGCGGATCATCTCCGGCGTCGGCATGCCGCAGGTGACGGCGCTGCTCGACGCGGCGCGCGTCGCGCATCAGGCCAAGATCCCGCTCGTCGCCGACGGCGGCATCCGCTTCTCGGGCGACGTCGTGAAGTCGCTCGCCGCGGGCGCGCAGTCGGTGATGATCGGCAGCCTGTTCGCCGGCACCGAGGAGAGCCCGGGCGAGACCATCCTCTACGGCGGCCGCACCTACAAGATGTACCGCGGCATGGGCTCGCTCGGCGCGATGGCCGCCGGCAGCCGCGATCGCTACTTCCAGGAGCAGGAGGAGGAGGCGCTGAAGCTCGTGCCCGAGGGCATCGAGGGCCGCGTCCCCTACAAGGGCTCGCTCGCCTCCAACGTGCACCAGCTCGTCGGCGGGCTGCGGGCCGGCATGGGCTACCTCGGCTGCCGCAACCTCGACGAGCTGCGCCGCAACGCCCGCTTCATCCGCATCAGCGAGGCCGGGCACCGCGAGAGCCACGTGCACGACGTCATCGTCACCAAGGAAGCGCCGAACTACAGATTGGATTGACGACGTGATCCTGGTCCTCGACTTCGGCAGCCAGTACACCCAGCTCATCGCCCGCCGCGTGCGCGAGTCGCGCGTCTACTGCGAGATCCTGCCCTGCACGGTGGACGTCGAGCAGGTCGCGAAGCGGAAGCCCCGGGGCATCATCCTGTCGGGGGGCCCGGCGAGCGTCTACGTGCCGTCGGCGCCGAAGCTCGCGCGGGGCATCCTCGAGCTCGGCGTGCCGGTGCTCGGCATCTGCTACGGCATGGGCATCCTCAACGTCGCGGGCGGCGCCGCCGTCGAGCGTGCCGAGCGGCGCGAGTACGGCCGCACGCCGATCACCGTGCTCGACGACAGCGACCTGTTCCACGGCTTCCCGTGCGGCAGCGAGCTCACGGTGTGGATGTCGCACGGCGACCGCATGGAGACGCTGCCGCCCGGCTGGACGCGCCTCGCCGAGAGCGCCAACGCGCCGATCCAGGCGTTCCGCGACCCGACGCGGCGGCTCTTCGGCGTGCAGTTCCACCCCGAGGTGGTGCACACCGAGCGCGGCAGCGAGATCCTGGCGAACTTCGTCCTCGGCGTCTGCGGGGCTGCGCCGGACTGGACGCCGGGCTCGTTCATCGAGCAGGCGGTGGCGCGGATCCGCGAGCAGGCGCCCGAGGGCACCGTGATCTGCGCGCTGTCGGGCGGCGTCGACTCGACGGTGGCGGCGGCGCTGTTGCACCGTGCGATCGGCAAGCGGCTCAAGTGCATCTTCGTCGACACCGGGCTCTTGCGCGCCGGGGACCGCGCGATGGTCGAGGACTCGCTTGCGCACCTGGGTCTCGACATCCGCACGATCGACGCCGCGGACCGCTTCTTCGCGGCGCTCGACGGCGTCGTCGACCCGGAGGTCAAGCGCAAGCGCATCGGCAACCTGTTCATCGACATCTTCGAGGAGGCGGCGCACCGGCTCGACGACGTGCGCTGGCTCGCGCAGGGGACGCTCTACCCGGACGTCATCGAGTCGGTCTCGGTGCGGGGGCCGTCGGCGACGATCAAGACCCACCACAACGTCGGCGGGCTGCCCGAGCGCATGAAGCTCGCGCTGATCGAGCCCTTGCGCGAGCTGTTCAAGGACGAGGTGCGCGCCGTCGGGCGCGACCTCGGCCTCGCCGAGGAGCTGATCGCGCGGGAGCCCTTCCCGGGGCCGGGCCTCGCGGTGCGCATCGTCGGGCCGGTCGACCGCGAGCGGGTCACGACGGTGCGCGCGGCGGACGCGATCGTGCGCGAGGAGCTCAAGCGCTCCGGCGAGTCGCGCCGCATCTGGCAGGGCTTCGCGGTCCTGCTGCCCGTGCAGACGGTCGGCGTGCAGGGCGACGAGCGCACCTACGACGAGGTCATCGCGGTGCGCGCGGTCGAGAGCCAGGACGGCATGACCGCCGACTGGGCGCGCCTCTCGCACGACACGCTCGAGACCATCGCGCGGCGCATCACCAACGAGGTAAGAGGCGTGAACCGGGTGGTGTACGACGTCTCGTCCAAGCCACCGGCGACGATCGAGTGGGAATGACGGAGGTTCGCGACGGGATCCGCGCGCGCAGCGCGCGGCCGAGATGGGATGAGAGGGCCGGCCTCCCTCCGGAGTACCATGCGGTCTCCAACGCTAACGGGCTCGAAGCCCAGGAGGGAGACCGGCCATGACGAGC
>JBFMAS010000614.1:0-2663 GCA_040755575.1 Thermodesulfobacteriota bacterium | reverse complement strand
CGCGGTGCCGGCGGGCGCGCCGTCCGCTCGCCGCAGCTCCGCCTCCTCGCGCTCGCGGCGGCGCCGGCGGCGGCGCGGCTCGTAGCGCGCGTGGTGGTGGTCGACGCACCACTGGCGCCACTCGGCCTGGCGGCGGAACTTCGCCGCCCAGTGGCGCTCCCACTCCTGGTGCCAGCTCGTCGCGTAGGGCATCTCGTCCATCACCTCCTCGCCCAGGCTCACCTGGCGGTAGTGCTTGAGCCGCCTCGAGAAATGCTTGAAGAGGATCAGGGCGACGATGAACCCGATGATTGCCATCATGACTTGCTTCCCCGCGGAGCGCCGAGACAGGCTTAGCGCAGCCGCCGCGAGCGAGCGATGGCAACCCGCGTGCCACGGAGCAAGGGCCCGATTCCACGGCGAAAACAGCTCGATCCCGGGGCGCGCCGCAGGCGCCGGGCTGCGTGCGCCGGCGCCGCGCTGCAGCAAAATCGCTGCACCGTGAGCGCACGCTCCATCATCGAGATCAAGGCGCGCTGCGCCGACCACGCCCGCGTGCGCGCAGAGCTCGCCGCGCGCGGCGCGCGCCGGGTCGGGCTCGACCACCAGGTCGACACCTACTTCCGCGTCGCGCACGGGCGCCTCAAGCTGCGCGAGGGCAACATCGAGAACGCGCTCATCCACTACCGGCGCGAGGACCGGAGCGGCCCCAAGCTTTCGCAGGTGACGCTGCTGCCGACCGAGCCCGGCTCGCCGCTCAAGGCGATCCTCGAGCAGGCGCTCGGCGTCGCCGTGGTCGTCGACAAGCGGCGCGAGATCTTCTTCCAGGGCAACGTCAAGATCCACCTCGACGAGGTCCGTGGCCTCGGCACGTTCGTGGAGATCGAGGCGATCGACGCGGACGGCGACCGTTCGCTAGACGTCCTGCGCGGGCAGTGCGAGGAGCTGATGCGCGCCTTCCACGTCACGCAGGAGGACCTCCTCGCGACGTCCTACTCCGACATGCTGCGCCGCGAGGAGGAGCAGGGCATGGCACGCCGGAACGTCGCGAGCGGGACGCCGTGGGAGCCGATCGTCGGCTACTCGCGCGCGGTGCGGCTCGGGTCGCACGTCGCCGTCTCGGGGACGACCGCGACCGACGCGGACGGCAGGGTCGTCGGCAAGGGTGACGCGTACGCCCAGACCGTGCAGGCGCTGCGCAACGTGCAGTCGGCGCTCGAGCGCGCCGGCGCGCGGCTCGCGGACGTGGTGCGCACGCGGATCTACGTCACCGACATCGCGCGCTGGGAGCAGATCGGCCGCGCGCACGGCGAGTTCTTCGGCGCGATCCGTCCGGCGACCGCGATGGTCCAGGTGAGCGCGCTCATCGACCCCGACATGCTGGTCGAGATCGAGGCCGACGCGATCGTGGAAGCCTGACGTGGACGAGCCGACCTTCGCCGGCGCGGTGCCGCCGGAGCGCACGCGGCGCTTCGACTCGCTCGGCGTCGCGCTGCACCTGTCCGAGTGGGGCGATCCCGCCGCGCCGCCGGTCGTGCTGCTGCACGGGATGTTCGACAACGGACGCGGCTTCGACCTGCTCGCGCCGCTTCTCGCCGAGCGCTTCCGCGTGATCGCGATCGACGCGCGCGGGCACGGCGACTCCGCCTGGGCCGACGCCTACGTCTGGGGCTGCGACGTGCTCGACGTCGCCAACGTCGTGCGCTCGCTCGGCCGCCCGGCGCACCTCGTCGGCCACAGCCGCGGCGGCGGCGTGGCGATCGACGTCACGCTGCAGGCGCCGTCGCTCGTGCGCGGGCTGGTCAGCATCGACGGCTTCGGACCGCCGCCCGAGGGCTTCGCCGTCCCGGCCATGCGGCCGCGCCACGAGCGCAGCATCCCCGAGCGCTGCGCCGACTTCCTCGACGCGCGGCGCAACGCCGCCTCGGAGCACGCGCAGCGCTGCTACCCGGCTCTCGACGACCTGGTCGAGCGCCGCCGCGCCCAGAACCCGCGCTTGACGGTCGAGTGGCTGCGCTACTTCGTCTTCCACGGCGCCCGCCGCACCGAGCGCGGCTGGACGTGGAAGGCCGACCTCAATGCGGCGCGCGGCTTCGGGCCGTGGCGTCCGGACTGGATCGGGACGGGCTGGCAGACGCTGCGCCGTCCGATGCTCGCCATGATCGGCTCCGAGCAGGACACCTGGGGGCCGCTGCCCGAGTCGATCCTCGAGCCGCGGCTGCGCCGGGTGCCGGACCTGCAGCGGGTCACGGTCGCGGGCGCCGGGCACTTCGTCCACATGGAGCAGCCGCGGGAGACGGCCCGCGCGCTGCTCGACTTCCTCGGGCGATGACCGTGCCGCGGCAGATCGTCCACGGGCAGCTGCGCCTCGCGCTGCACGAGCTGCGCCGCGGCGACGCGCCTCGCCTGCTGCTGCTCCACGCGCTCGGCGAGTCGTCGCGGTGCTGGGGCGAGCAGGCGGCCGCGTGGCCGGGCGGCGTCGTCGCGCTCGACTTCGCGGGGCACGGCGGCTCCGCCTGGCGTCCGGGCGGCGCGTACACGCCCGAGCTCTTCGCCGCGGACGTCGACGCGGCGCTCGCGGCGCTCGGACCGTGCTCGCTCGCCGGCAGCGGGCTCGGCGCGTACGTCGCTCTGCTCGTCGCGGGGGCGCGCCCCGCTCTGGTCCCGGCGGCGCTGCTGCTGCC
>JBFMAS010000613.1:0-8272 GCA_040755575.1 Thermodesulfobacteriota bacterium | reverse complement strand
TAATTCCCCCGGCTCTGCCGGGGGATCCTTAACGTGCGTCGCGCGCGTCGTTCCGGCGCAGCGCCCGCGCGCGTCCGCTGCCGCCTCGTCCTCGCGGGCGGCGGCCACAGCCACGTGCACGTGCTGCGCATGCTCGCGCGCACCGCTCTCGAGGGCGTCGAGGTGACCTTGGTGAGCCCGCGACGCACGGCGGTCTACACCGGCATGATCCCCGGCTGGCTCGCCGGCCTCTACGCGGACGACGATCCGGCGATCGACGTCGCCGCGCTCGCCGCCCGCGCGGGCGCGGCGTTCCTTCCCGACCGCGTGCGCGCGATCGATCCCGCGCGGCGCGTCGTCGAGCTCGGGCTGCGCGGCGCGCTGCCGTACGACGTGCTGTCGCTCGACGTCGGCGCGCGGCCGGCGGGCACGGAGGACGTCCGCGGCTTCGCGCACGTCGTGCCGATCAAGCCGATCGAGGAGGCGGCCGAGCGGATCGGCCGGCTCGTCGATCGGGCGCGCGAAGCGGGGCGGATGTCGGCCGTCGTCGTCGGCGGCGGCGCGGGCGGCGCCGAGATCGCGTTCGCGCTGCGCACGCGCCTGGCCGCCGGAGCGAGGAGCACCGTCACGCTGCTCGAGCGCGACGCGGAGGTGCTCGCCGGCGCCGCGCCGCGCGCACGGCGCCTCCTCGCGCAGCTCGCGGGGCGTTACGGCATCGCGCTGCGCAGCGGCGTCGGGCCGGTCGCGCCCTGCGAGCGGGGTGTCCGGCTCGGCGACGGCGCCGTCGTCGAAGCGGACCTCGTCGTCTGGGCGACGGGCGCCGAAGGGCAGCCGTTCCTCGCGGCGTCGGGGCTCGCGTGCGACGCGCGCGGGTTCTTGCTGGTCGACGACGAGCTCCGCTGCATCGGCCAGCGCGACGTGTTCGCGGCCGGCGATTGCAGCGTGCTGCGCAGCGCGCCCTGGGTGCCCCGCGCGGGCGTGCACGCGGTCCGCCAGGGACCGGTCCTGACGCACAACCTCGTCGCCACGGCGACCGGACGCGGCAGGCTGCGTCCCTACCGTCCGCAGAAGCGTTTCTTGACGCTGCTCTCGACCGGTGACCGGCGCGCGCTCCTGAGCCGGGGGCGCTGGGCGTCGCACGGGCGGCGCTGGTGGTGGCTCAAGGACTGGATCGATCGCCGCTTCGTCGCGCGCCACGCGCCGCCCCGAAGCGAGCGGCTGCGTCCGCCGCCGTCCGGTGCCGCGGCCGCGATGGAGCCGTGCGGCGGCTGCGCGGCGAAGCTCGAGGCGGACGTGCTCGCCGGCGTGCTGTGCGACGTGACGCCCGGGGCACACGAGGCGGTCGCGATCGGCCTCGCTGCGCCCGACGACGCGGCCGTGCTGCGGTACGACGGCGGCCGCGACGTGGTGACGACGATCGACGCCTTCCCGCCGTTCCTGTCGGACCCGCGCACGGTGGGCGAGATCGCCGCGGTCAACGCCGCGAGCGACGTGTTCGCGATGGGCGGCGAGCCGTCGGCGGCGCTGGCGCTGGTCGCGCTGCCGGAGGCCGACGCTCGGGGCGCGGCCGCGGAGCTGCGCCAGATCCTCGAGGGCGCAAGCGCCGCATTCGCGCGCATGGGCGCGGCCCTGGCGGGCGGGCACACGGTGCAGGCGCCGGCACGGCTCGTCGGCTTCTGGGTGCACGGCATGCTCGCGCGCGACGGCGCGCTCACCAAGGGCGGCGCGCGGCCGGGCGACGCGCTGGTGCTGACCAAGCCGCTCGGCACCGCGGTGATCCTCGCCGCCGCGCGGGCCGGCGAGTGTCCTGCCCGCTGGGTCGACGCGGCGCTCGATGCGATGCGCGAGGACAACGGCGCGGCGGCGCGCGTGCTGCGGACCGCGGGCGTGCGCTGCTGCACCGACGTGAGCGGCTTCGGCCTCGCGGGTCACCTCGTCGAGGTGCTGCGCGCGAGCGGCGTCGGCGCGGCGCTGCGGCTCGCGGCGCTGCCCGCGCTGCCGGGTGCGCTCGAGCTGCTCGAGGCCGGCTGGCGCTCGAGCGCGCACGCCGCGACGCGTGCCCTGCTGGCGGGCGCGCGGGTCGCCGACGAAGCGCGCGCCCCCGCGCTCGCCGCGCGCGTCGAGCTCCTCTGCGACCCGCAGACCTCGGGCGGCCTGCTCGCGGCGGTTCCCCCGGCCGCGCTGCCCGACGTGCTCGCCGGGCTGCAGCGCGCCGGCGTCCTCGCTGCCGTCGTCGGCGAGGTGACCGACGAGCGCGAGGTGCTGCGTGTCGCGGCCGGCGGCGAGCAAGCGGTTGCGGCCCCGCGGCACAGATTGTAGCGACCGATACGTGATCGCCGGAAGCCTCGAGCGCCTGCGCGAGACGCTCGCCTGGGTCGCGCAGCGCGTGCCGTTCTACCGCGATCGCTTCGCCGAGGCGGGCGTCGTGCCGGCGACGGTCGACGTCGACGCGCTGCGCCGCATCCCGGTGCTGCGCAAGGCGGATCTCGTGCGCAGCCAGCGCGAGCAGCCGCCGTTCGGCAACCTGCTCGCCGCGAGGCGCGAGGAGTTCGCCAGCATCCACACCTCGCCGGGGCCGATCTTCATCCCGCGCATCGCCGCCGAGCGCGGCGGCACGCCGGCGCTGGTCGAGGAGATCGCGGCGATGGGCGTGCGGCGCGGCGAGGTCGCGCACGTGACGCTCAACTACCACCTCATGCCGGGCGGGCTCCGGCTGCACCGCGCGTTCGAGGAGTACGGCTGCCTGGTGATCAACGGCGGCGTCGGCAACACCGAGATGCAGGTGCAGGTGGCGCGCGCGTACGGCGCGAGCGTCTACGCGGGGACGCCGAGCTTCCTGCGCCAGATCGGCAACGTCGCGCGCGAGCAGGGCATCGATCTGCGCCGCGAGATCCCTTACCGCGTCGGCTTCTCGACCGCGGAGAAGCTCACGCCGGAGCTGCGTGCGGAGCTCGACGAGATGTTCGGCATCGAGCTCTTCGACCACATCGGCGAGGCGCAGATCGGCCCGGTCGCCGGCGAGTGCAGGGCGCACGTCGGCATGCACCTCTCGGCGAACGACCTGTTCTGCGAGTTCCTCGACCCGGAGAGCGGCGAGCCGGCGAGGCCCGGCGGCGTCGGCGAGCTGATCGCGACGCACCTCGGGCAGCGCGCGCTGCCGCTCGTGCGCTACGCGCCGGGCGACGCGTACAAGCTGCGCGAGGGCGACTGCCCGTGCGGCAACCCGGCGCCGCGGGTCGACTTCTTCGGCCAGGTCGGCGCGATCCGCAAGATCAAGGGCGTGCTGATCCATCCGATCGCGGTCGCGGACTACCTGGCGCGCTTCCCGGGCACGGGACGCTTCCAGGTGATGGTCGAGCAGCGTCCCGGCGAGAGCTTCGAGCGCGCCACGCTGCGCGTCGGCGTGCACGACGCGGCGCTCCTCGGCAGCGACGCCGGGCGCGACCTCGCGGGCCGCATCGCGGCGGGCGTGAAGGGCTCGCTGCTCATCCAGATGGACGTCGACCTGTGCGCCGAGAGCGACATCCCGGCCGAGGCCGCCGGGCCGGCCTTCGCGCGCGCCATCGTCGGCAAGGACGCCGCCTGAGCGGGTCGCAGGGGAGGGACGCGAGATGCCGGCCGCGCTGCGCATGCCACCCGCCGACCAGCCGCTGTACGATCCCGAGGTGCAGACGATGCCGCGCGATGCGCTGCGGGCACTGCAGGAGAGTCGCCTGCGCCGCCAGATCGAGCGCATCTTCGCGCAGCCGATTCCGCTCTTCCGGCGGCATCTCGAGGCGGCCGGCGTACGCGACCCGCGCGACGTTGCGACGCTCGAGGACCTCGCTTGCATCCCGACGCTCAGCAAGAACCACCTCCGCGAGAGCGAGGCCGCGCTGCCGCCGTTCGGCGACTACCGCGGCTCGGTGCCCGAGTCGTGGGTGCGCATCGGCCAGACCACCGGCTCGTCGGGCCGGCCGACGCTGATCGTCTGGACCGAGAAGGACCTCGAGGTCGACTACGCGGCGTCGGCACGCGCGCGCTGGCGCTGGGGGCTCCGCCCGGGGATGAAGTTCGCGCAGGCGCACCCGTACGGCCTCTACGCGGGCGGCTGGCACATGTGCCACGGCGTCGAGGCGATGGGCTGCCTGAACGTCCCCAGCGGCCCGCCGGCGACCGAGGAGCACATGCAGCGCGTGGTGCGCCTGTGGCAGCGCCTGCAGCCCGACATGTACCGCCTGTTCGGCAACGCCGGCGTCAAGTACTACGAGGCGGCGCAGCGCATGGGGATCGACCCGGAGCGCGAGCTCAACTTCAAGAAGGCGGGCGACCATCCGTCGTCCCAGTTCGACGCGGTGTCTGCCGGGCTCGAGGCGCTCGGCATGCTGGGCTCCCAGTGCGCCGAGAAGAACGGTGCGCACGTGTGCGAGGACCTGGTGATCGTCGACGTGATCGATCGCCGCACGGGCCTGCCGGTCGACAACCACGAGCGCGGCAACCTGGTCGTGACCATCCTCGAGAAGGACAACTTCCTGCTGCGCTACGACCTCGAGGACCTGGTGACGGTGAACCTCGACCCGTGCCCGTGCGGCGAGACGCACCGCCGGCTGTTCTACGACGGCCGGGTGAGCGACGCCGTGCCGGTGCTGCTCGGCCACACCGGACGCGTCAAGGAGATCCTGCCGATCGACGCCGCGCTGCTGCTGTACGACTTCCCGGAGCTGGTGACGCCGTCGGTCGAGTACCAGCTCGTGCGTCCAGGAGCGGCTACGGCCGGGCGCGCGCTGCGCGTTCGGGTGGAGGTCGCGAGCGACGACGCGAGCGCGGTCGCGGCGTTGCGCGCACGGGTCGCCGAGCGCTTCGCCGAGCGGCTCGGTGTCGCCGCGGACGTCGAGATGCTGCCACGCGGCGCGCTGCCTCGCTTCGACTACAAGGCGGCGCGCGTCGTGAGCGCGTGACGCGGGCGGCGAGCGCGTCATGCCGCCTGCACCGTTTCCCACCGCCGAGGAGATCATCAGCAGCCGCGCGCGCCGCGAGCCGATGCGCGCGGCGCTCGAGTGGCACCGCCGCGGCCTGCTGCTCGGCCGGCTCGCGGACCTGACGGCGGCGAAGGCGAGCGCGCTGCGAGCGAGCGTGCCGCCGGGAGCCGTCGTGGCGCAGGTCATGAGCGACACGCCGGGGCTGGTCGCCGCGACGCTCGGCATCTGGCGGGCCGGCTGCACGGCGGTGCCGCTCGACCCGCGCCTTCCGCCGGCACAGCTCGCCGCGCGCTTCCGGCACTCGAGCGTCCACACGGTGGTCGCGCACGAGGAGCACGTCGAGCGCGTGCAGGAGGCGCTGCGCGTCCTCGGCACGGACGCCGCGGTGCTGGTGTCGCGCGGCACCGAGCTGCTGCCGGCCGGACGGCCGGGCAGGCCGCGCGCGGTGCCGCGGCGCACGCGCGACGAGGGCGAGCGACGACGCACCGACATCGCGTTCCACGCGTGGTCCGGGGCTCCGGAGGGCGAGCTGCGTGCGGTGCTCGTGAGCCACGCCAACGTCGTGGCGAGCGCGGTGCGGGTGAGCGGCGGGCGCGGCGACGGCCCGGACGACGTCGCGCTCGCGACGCACCCGCTGCACGACGTCGCGGGCTTCGTGGCGGAGGTGCTGTCGCGGCTCGTCTCCGGCGGCTCGGCCTCGCTCCTCGGACGCGCGGACGTCGACGCGGCGCTCGCCGCGATCGAGGACCACCGGGTGACCGACCTCTCTCTGTCGAGCGAGCTCGTCGGCCTGCTGCTCGAGCGCAGGCGCCTGCCGCGACGGGCGCTCCGCAGCGTGCGCAAGGTCCTGCTGCGCAACGTCCGCCTGCCCATGACCGTCAAGCGCGAGCTCGCCGACCGCTTCCCGGACGCGGAGCTGATCCAGTCCTACGGCCAACCGGAGACCACGGACGGCATCCTGATGGCGCGCCACGACGCGCTGTTCCGCAAGCCCGACACGCTCGGCAAGCCGCATCCGGGTCTGGTCGTCGGTGTGGCCGATCCGACGGGACGGCTGCTGCGTCCCGGGGAGCGCGGCGAGATCGTCTGCCGGGGAGCGGTCGTGATGTGCGGCTACGTCCGGGCGCCGGGGCTCACCCGGCAGGTGATGCGCGACGGCTGGCTGCACACGGGCGATCTGGGCTACATCGACGAGGAGGGCGAGTTCCAGCTTGCCGGCAGGGTGGCGCGCGTGATCCCGAAGGAGAGCGCGCCGGCGGCGGGCTCGGGCGCCGGCCGCCGAGCGCAGCGAGTGTGAGGACCATGAACGACGAGCGAAACGCAACCAACGGCAAGCGCCCCGCGCCTTTCGCCGGCATCACCGTGCTCGACTTCAGCCACCAGGCGGCCGGCCCATGGGCGACGACGCTGCTGGGCGACCTCGGCGCGAACGTGATCAAGGTCGAGAAGCCGGGCCGTGGCGACGCGATCCGCTACGCGCAGGGCCAGGACACCTTCGAGACCGGCAGCCTCAACTTCTGGGGGCTGAACCGCTCGAAGCGCGGCATCACGCTCGACTTCATGACCGACGAGGGGCGCGACCTGGTGAAGCGCCTCGTCGCGCGGTGCGACGTCGTGCTCGAGAACTTCCGGCCCGGGGTCATGGACCGCCACGGCATCGGCTACGCGGTGCTGTCGCAGATCAACCCGCGCCTCGTCTACTGCGCCATCACCGCCTTCGGCCACGAGGGTCCGATGAAGGACAAGCCCGGCATGGACCTGATCCTGCAGGCGACGGGCGGCGTGATGGGCCTCACGGGCGAGGGCGGGGATCGTCCGCCCGTCAAGGCGGCACCGCCGGTCGCCGACATCTCGACGGGCATCTACGCGGCGTACGCGGTCGCGGCCGCGCTCTACGAGCGCGAGCGCTCGGGCAAGGGGCAGAAGATCGACATCGCGATGCTCGACGCGGTGATCTCGCTGCTGTCCGACGTGGCGCTCAAGGTGCGCGTCGACGGCAAGGACTTCCCGCCGTTCGGCAGCGGCCACCCCGACATCGTGCCCTACCAGGCGTTCAAGGCGCGCGACGGTTACTTCATCGTCGCCTGCCTGACCAACGCGTTCTGGAAGCGGCTGCCGGGTGCGATCGGCCACCCCGAGCTGCTCGAGGATGCGCGCTTCACCCGCATGACCGATCGCGTCAAGAACAAGCAAGCGCTCATCGACATCCTGAACGACATCTTCTCGCAGGAGGACGTCGCGACCTGGATCGAGCGCATCGAGGCGGCCGACATCCCGACCTGCAAGGTGAACAGCGTCAGCGAGGTGTTCGCCATGCCGCAGACTCGGGTGAACGAGTCGCTGGTCAAGGTGCCGCACCCGACGCGCGGGGAGATCGAGATCCTCAACACGCCGATCCGGATGCAGGGCAGCCCGGGGGCGGTGACCCGCGGCGCGCCGACGCTCGGCCAGCACACCGACGAGGTGCTCGAGGAGCTCGGCGTTCCGGCCGCCGAGCGCGCGCGCCTGCGCGAGCGCGGCGTCATCTGAGGCCGCATGTCGGGCTTCCAGCACGTCCAGTACCGCGTCGAGGACGGCATCGCGCTGCTGCTGTGGAACCGCCCCGAGGCGAAGAACGCGATGCTGCCCGAGATGAACGACGAGGCCGGCGAGGCGCTGCGTCTCGCCGCCGCGGATCCGGCGGTGCGCGCGCTGGTGCTGTCCGGCGTCGGCGACGCGTTCTCGGCGGGCGCGGACCTGAAGCTCATGGGACGTGGCGATCGCCTGGGGCGCACGGCGATCGTGGGACGCGAGCGTGGCAGGCACGGCATCGAGCGCACGCAGCAGCTCCTCGACTTCCCGAAGCCGACGATCGCCGCGGTGCACGGGCCGGTCGCGGGGATGGCGTGCGCGTGGGCGCTCGCCTGCGACCTGATCGTCGCCGACGCCTCCGCGCGCTTTCACTTCAGCTTCGTCCGCGTCGGCTTCGTCACGGACTGCGGGACGAGCTGGCTGCTCGTGCGCCGCGTCGGCGTCGGCCGGGCGAAGCGCGCCGTGCTGACGGCCGACGCCGTGCCGGCCGAGGAGGCGCTGCGCATCGGCCTGTGCGACGAGCTCACGCCGGCGGGCGGCGACGTCGAGCGTGCAATCGCGCTGGCGAGGAAGATCGCCGCCCAGCCGCCCCTCGCGGTGGCGAACGCGCGCCGCATCCTCGAGTACGCGGCGCGCTCGAGCTTCGCCGACGCGGCCGAGATGGAAGCGTGGACGCAGGGCGCGCTCGGCGAGACCGAGGACCACAAGGAGGCGGTGCGCGCCTTCGCCGAGAAGCGGCCGCCGAAGTTCACCGGCGCATGAGC